>JAFAXX010000003.1 GCA_019240655.1 Solirubrobacterales bacterium | reverse complement strand
CGAGCAGGACCGGCCGGATTCTGTTTCTCGCTTTGCCAGCGTGACATGCGAGTGCTTGACCACCCCCCGGCCACGCGGGGCGCGGCCCGCGCGACGAGTGCATTTCCGAAGATGACATGAGCAAATCCCGGAGTCCGTGGCGTGCGGTTGGGCTCGAGGCAGGTGGTCGGGCCTCCGTGTCGGGCGACTTGGGCTGAGGGCGAGCGCGGTTGTCCCCGCGCCGCCGGTCATTCGAATCGGAGAACGACCGTGAGTGATGGCATCGGGGCGGCCGTGACGCCGGCGTGGTCACGCGCGCGCCGTTCATAATGGCGAGGAGCCTGGGGCGATCGTGGCGGGCTTGACTGCATCGGCGGCAGATCACCATGGATGCGCTGGATAGTGCGACCGGCGAGGTGTCGCGGGCGCAGATCGAGTCAACGCCAGCGGCGGTCGAGGAGTCGGTGGCCGGGGTTCGGTGGCCGCGTCGTGCATGTCGCGGTCGAGGCCTGGGCGACCCCCTCGGATGAGGAAACTCGGTGCTCGTGGCCCGTGCTCGTGGCCGCCCAAAGCTCGGAGAGGTGCCAGCCGACCCGCTCCCGAGCTATCCGAGGCGAGCAGGAGTTCGCCACCGCCCTCGAGACGCTTGTCCTCGCCCCGGGCGGCCGTGCGCCTTGCTGGAGCCCGAGCAGTAGCCGATGAGCTGGGCTGCCACTCGGGCCAGCGAGCAGGAAGCCTCGGGCCCACTGCGATGACCCGAGTGCCGATGTCAAGATGGGGCAGGGTTCTCATCCGATGCGTACGGATCGCAGCGACCAGTCAGCGAGTCCCCTGACGGCACGCACCGCCACCGTCGTGGTGCTGTTGCTCGGTGTCGCCGTGGTGCTCGGCGACGCGGGCGTGGTGACGCTGGCGCTGCCGGAGATCCTGCGGGATTTCGGGGCTCAGGTTTGGGGGGTCGCGTGGGTCCTGATCGCGTTCAACCTCGTGCTCGCGCTGGTGGCGGTCCCGGCGGCGCGTCTGTGCGTGCGCGGAGATCCGGCCGTGGCGACCGCGACTGGCGTCTTCGCCTTCGCGGCGGCGACGACGGTGTGCGCCGTGGCACCGTCGCTGGGCGTGCTGATCGCGGCGCGGGCAGGGCAGGCGGCGGGCGGCGCGCTGGTGATCGTGGGAAGCCTCGAGCTGGTCGTTGCGGCCACCGGGATCGAGCGCGCGGGCGTGCGGCGCTGGGCCGTGGCCGGTGTCGCCGGAGCGGCGCTCGGCCCGGTGATTGGAGGGCTCCTGACCTCAGCGTTCTCATGGCGGGCGATCTTCGTGGTGCAGATCCCGATCGTGCTACTGGCGCCGCCTGCCGCGATCGCGCTGCGGAGCCCGGTGCAGCGGCGTCGGCCGACGCTCGACACGTCGCCGGACCGCCCGCACCTGCTGGCCAACCTGGCGCTGGCGCTGCTGTCGGCGGCGCTCACGGCGGCGCTGTTTCTGTTGGTGCTGCTGCTCGTGGACGGCTGGAGCCGCTCGCCCGCCGTGACCGCGGTCGCCGTCACCGCGGTGCCCATCGCGGCCCTGGCCGCCGGTCGGGTATTCAGGGGGGCGCGCGCCGGGACACGGTCGGAGGCGGTCGCTGGATCGGTCCTGATCGCCGGCGGCCTCACCGGGCTCGCGCTCCTGCCCGGTTCAGAGCTCGTCTGGACGCTCGCGCCGCAGGTGCTCATCGGCCTCGGTCTTGGCCTCTCGGTCGACTCGTTGACCGCGGCCGCGCTCCGCGACCGGATCCCACGCGCACTTCACGGGGGCTGGACGATCGCTGCGCGGCACGCCGGCGTGGTGGTCGGCCTCGCGATCCTCACCCCGATCTTCACCGCCGACCTGCGCCACGCCCAGACGCCGGCCGAGGAGGCGATCGCGAGCCTCGTCCTCGACGCGCCGCTCCCCGCCTCCACGAAGCTCGACCTCGCCGAGCAACTGGGGCGCCGGTTGTCAGCCGAACGCGGCCGCGTGCCCGACCTGCGGCCCGCGTTCAAGGCCTTGCGGGTGCCGGCGGCGCAGGCGCCCGCGGTTGCCGCTCTGGAGCATGGCCTCGACGATCAGCTCAAGCGCGCCGCCACCCGCGCGTTCCGCACGTCGTTCCTCGTCGCCGCGGGACTAGCGCTGCTGGCCCTCTGGCCCGTGCTGGCACTGCGCGACCGGAGTCGCTCATGAGGCGACTCGCGCTGCCGCTGATCGCCGTGGTGCTCGTGGCCGCCGTCCTCGGCATCCAGGTCGCCGCCGGTGGCGGCCACTATGTGCCTCTCCGCCCGGCCAATCCGTGCACGCCGCGCCCGGTTTCCCCCACCCCGGCGCAGCTCGAACCGCTCGCAGAACAGATCGTCCTGCTCGGCCTCGACAGCGCCGCATGCCGGCTCGGCATCTCCCGCGAGCGCCTCGTCCTCGCGCTCGCGGAAACCCGCTCACTGGACCCCCGCGAGCCGGCCGCGCTCAAGGCGGGCCTCGTCGACGCAGTCGACGCGCTCGACCGCCAGGGCCGCCTACCCAAGGTGTCCCAGCTGCTCCCGCAAGCGCTCGACCAGGCGAATTTCCCCGGGATCGTCAAGACGATCATCGAGGCGATACCGGACCCGGTCGTCGACAACCTGCTTCCCACCGCACCGCTGCTGCGCCGGACCATCGCCGGGCTCGACATCAACCGGCTCCTCTACGAGCTCAACGACCCAGGCCAGCTCAACTCTGTCCTCCAGTCGGCGATCCTGCAGGCCGCGCTGCGCCAGATCCTCGACCGCCTGCAGCCCTAGCTGCGGCCGAGTGTCGGCTCCAACGGCACCTGATCTCCACACCCCTGCACGCAGCTGCTTACCGGCAAACAGAAGCCGTCGACGACGACGGGTACGCCGAGCCGCTTCCCTGGTGAAGCCGGCTTCGCGCTGTCGCGGCGGAGACCACGGTAAATGGCGGCTTCCGTTGACGTGGTTTTCATCGCTCCCTTTCCCAGCGGTCGTTTCGGTCGGGTTACGGCGCGGGGATGCGCGAACGGGGCTCGTGCTGGCCCAGCGGCGAGACGAACTCTGGGTTGGGCGGGGGTGCGAGATCGCGCGATGACGCTTGCGCGATCGAGACCGCTTCGGCATGACCTGTCGTCGGTCTGGGCAAAGCGCTGGATCGTGGCGTGCTGGTTGCTCGAGCGCGTGTCAGTTCGGCGGACCGGCCCCGGTGTCGACGGTAGATCTCGGCGACCCACTGACCACCCGCTCGGCGGGCGAGCGAGTCGAGAAACTGGCGCCAGGAATCAGGTGGGTCGTGCTCAGCGACCATCGGATATGGGAAGTTCCGAGGACGCGCCACGCCATAGAACAGCGCCGCCGCGGCGAGGTCCGCGACGGTGAAGGAGTCGCCGACGAGGTAGCCGCTCGAGGAGATCTCGCGCTCGAGCCGGTCCATCGCGGCGACGATCTTTGCGCGGCTGTTCGCGGCGGCATTGGCGTTGATGTCGAATCTCCGTCGCATAGCCACACGGAGCAATGGGAATCCGGTCCGCAGCAAGTCAAGGCGCGCGCTGCGCGTGGCCGACCGTGGGTGAACAGCGGCACCACGAGCCCCGGATGGGGAAGCAGCTCGTGATAGAAGGCGCGGCGGATGTGCGGTCCGAGCTCCTCGTCGAAGAACTCCTCGAGCTCGAGGGCGCGACGCCGCTGCGCCGGATCCTCCGGGTAGAGCGGCGGCTCCGGCCACCGCTCTTCGATCGCGCCGATGATTCGCGTGGAGTCGCCGATTGACCGTCCGTCGAACGTGAGCACCGGCGCTGTCGAGGTGTCGCCGGTCAGGCGCTTGGTCTTTACCGCGTGGAGCCCCGGTAACAGCGAGTGGCGGATGTGGGGGATGCGCTTGTAGTCAAGCGCCCACCGCACCTTCTCGACGTAGTGCGAGATTTGGAGCTGCCACAGCACCGGCACGACCGAGGTCTTGCTCTGATCTGCTGTGGTGTGGGCGTCGTGGCTTCGGCCGTGACGAAGCGGGAGCGCATCTTGCCCATCCGTCGAACGGTGTTTTGTAGATGTCGTCACGATTCCTCGCCTCGCTTTCGTGTGGCGGTGAGGTTCGCGGTGCCGGTTCGGTTTCGCGACGTGGGAGAGCACCTGTTTTGCGAGGGTGGACCCTGGGGTTTTGGCGGCCTAAGATCGAGCGGCGGTGGCCACGGTTGACGATGTGCACGCGCTTCTGGAGCGAGACGCGGCGCTGGAACGGATCGATCAGCGCCTGCGTGACGCGATCGCGGGAGGCGGGTCGCTGCTGCTGCTGGAAGGTCCCGCGGGAATCGGTAAGACGCGCCTGGGTCTCGCGGCGCGACAGCGCGGTCGCCAGCTCGGCCTCGTGACGCTTCGCGCCCGCGGCTCGGAGCTGGAACGCGACTTCGCGTACGGTGTGGTACGCCAGCTGTTCGAGGCCCCGCTCGTAGCGGCGTCGCCGTCGGAAAGGGCCGAGCTGCTCGCCGGCGCGGCCGGGCGCGCGGCCAGGCTGTTCGGCGTCGCGGTGCCGCAGGATGACGTCGCCGATGCGCTGCTGGACCCGTCGTTCGCGATCCTGCATGGCCTCTACTGGCTGTGCGCGAACCTCGGCCGGCGCTCCCCGCTGCTGCTCTGTGTCGACGACGCCCACTGGGCGGATACGGCTTCGCTGCGGTTCTTGACCTACCTCGGGCGACGGCTGGAGGAGCTGCCGATTGCGGTCGTCGCTGCGGCGCGACCGCCGCAGTCACCCGAAGGTTCGCCGCTGGTTGCCGCCCTGGCCGCGGAAGGCTCAGCCACAGTTCTGGTGCTCGCGCCGCTGAGCGAGCAGGCGGTGGCCGAGCTTGTGCGGCTAGGGCTCGGGGCGGAGGTAGAGCCGGCGTTCGCGAGGGCATGCCACGAGGCGACTGGCGGTGTTCCGTTCCTCGTTGAGGAGCTCGTCCGCACGATCGGCGAGGAGGGGATCGAGCCGACGGCTGCGGGCTCTTCCCGCATCTCGGGCCTTGCCCCGCACGCGGTCTCACAGTCGGTCGTGCAGCGGCTGGGGCGAACCTCCGCCGCTGCCGGCGAGCTGGCGCGAGCGGCAGCGGTGCTGGGTGAGGCCGAGCTTCGGCTCGCAGCCGGACTCGCCGCACTGGAGCCCAGCGCAGGCGTAGTCGCGGCCGACGAGCTCGCCGCCGCGGGGATCCTCGAGCAGGGTAGGCCGCTGCGTTTCGTGCACCCGATCGTGCGGGCGGCGGTCGAGGCGGACCTCTCACCCGGGGAGCGGGCCCGCTTGCACGCTGCGGCTGCGCACCTCCTCGAGGACGAAGGCGCGTCAACGGACCGGATCGCGGCCCACCTTTTGGCAACCGACCCGACCGGAGACGACTGGGTCGTCGAGTCACTACGAGCCGCGGCCAGCGCGGCGGTCGCGAACGGCGCTACGGACTCCGCCCTCGCCTATTTGCGCCGGGCGCTGGCAGAGCCGCCATCAGCGCCCCTGCGCCCCGACGTCTTGCTCGAGCTCGGGTTCGCCGAGTCGTACGCGGGCGATCCGCAGGCGGTGGCTGACCTCGAGGCGGCGCTCGCTACCGCAGTCGACGCGACCGCTCAGGTGTCGATCACGCTTGCACTGGGGCGAATGCTCCAGATCGGCGGGCGCAACCGCGAGGCGCTCGCGGTCTTCGACCGGACCCGCGCCCGCCTCGCGAACGGCGATCCAAGCGGTGCGATCATGCTCGAGGGCGCCGTCCTCGGCGCGGCGCAGCTCGACGCAGAAACCGCAGCCGAGGCCGCGCCACGGATCGCCGCCCTCCGTCGTCTGGCCGAGGAAGAGGCCGACACACCGTCGAGCGTATTCGGCACGCTGGCGTTCGCAGCCGTGATGGCGAACGAGCCCACTGAGACAGCGGCGCGACTCGCGCTGCGCGCGCTCGAGGGAGCGCCGAACCTGTTGCCGGAGGCGGTCGACCGACCCCCATTCTTCTACCACGCCTGCATCACGCTGACCTTGGCGGAACGCTACGAGGAGGCGCTGCCGCGGTTCGACGACGCGATAGCGGACGCGCGCCGGCTCGGCTCGCTCCCCCACGTGCTCGGGCTCTCCTGTTACCGCGCGCTCGCTCACCGCGGCATCGGCAATCTCGCCGACGCCGAAGCCGACGCACGCGTCGCGCTCGAGACCGGGCCCCGACCGCCCGGCTTCCACGCCGCCCTCGCCCTCGCCGTGCTGCTCGAGACGCTCGCCGAGCGCGGGGAGTTCGACACCGCCGAAGCGGCGGATCAGCGCTATCCGCTCGCCGAGCAGTTCCCGACGATGATCCACGCAGGAGTTCTGCGTGCCTCCCGCGGTCGGCTTCGCCTCGCCGAGCTTCGCCCCGCGGCGGCACTGGACGACCTCCTCGCCGCCGGCGACCTGTTCGCTCGGCTGCGGACACCCAACGCGATGACCGTGCCGTGGCGCTCCGACGCCGCCCTCGCGCAACTAGCGCTCGGCGCGCAGAACGAGGCAAAAGCGCTTGCCGGTGAGGAGGTCGCGCTCGCCAAGGCGTTCGGCGGCCCTCGCATGCTCGGGATCGCCCTGCGCGCCGCCGGCCTCGCAGAGGGCGGAACCCGTGGCATCGGGCTCCTGCGCCAAGCGGTGTACGTGCTGGAGAGTTCGCCCGCGCGACTGGAGCGCGCCCGCGCGATGGCCGACCTCGGTGCCGCCCTCCGGCGCGCAGGCCAGCGAATACAGAGCCGCGAGATCCTCCGGCCCGCGCTCGACCTCGCCCACCGGTGCGGCGCACTCGGGCTCACAGAGCGAACCCGCACCGAGCTGATCGCCGCCGGCGGCCGACCCCGCCGGCTCGTGCTCACCGGACTTGACTCGCTGACACCGAGTGAGCGTCGTGTTGCCCAGCTCGCCGCCGCTGGGCTTCCAAACCGCGAGATCGCCCAGCACCTGTTCATAACGGCCCGAACCGTCGAAGGGCACCTCACCCACACCTACCAGAAGCTCGACATCACCTCCCGCGAGCAGCTCCCCGACGCACTCGCCAGCCGCAACGTCGACCTCATCGCCCCTGCCGCAACACCCGGCTGATCGCATCAATCCGTCGTTCGAGGCACGCCCGGGTGAACCGATTACCACCAGGATCGCGCACCGGTTTGTCCCGCTTTCGTCTCGCGTCGCTACGTCGCGCTGTTTCCCCTGCGGGCAGCCGAGAGAAGGTCTTCCGGACTCCGCCAGTCGAGTGGATCAAAGACCGCCTCGCCCACCTCCAGGAGGTCCTCGAGCATCGCACGGCCAAGTCGGCTCACGCGCTCCGGAACATCCTCGGGCCGATCCGGATGGAGCTAGTCACGCCGGACATCGGCCGCCCCTTCTACCGCGCCGTCACAACGCTCGACGCTCTGGCCTTAACCGAAGCGCACCCCGACCAGTGCGGAGGGCGGTTCGAATTCTTTGCAAAGGTGGACGCGGACGCAAAGGACTCGAACCGCCGCGAGCACGCGGTCCGGGTGGTCATTCTCGACCATGAGGAGCTTCCCGCGTACCTCAATCGCGCGGGTCCTGGGGTGAGCGACAAGCCGGTCGCCCAGGTCTCCAGCTCGCCGCGCATCGTGGCCGTCCAAAACGACGATGGCGCTTCATGATCGAGCGCCACCAGCCAGTCAGGCGCGCGTCAGTGCAACCGCGTTGGGTGTGCGAATCCAGTGCTCCCGATGCAGACAGAGTTTTTAGACTGACGAGGTGGCGACTTGCCCGGTTTGCCGGCAGGAGAATCCTGCCATCGCACGCTTCTGCCTGGCATGCGGCGCGCCGATTGAGCAGAAGCCTGCTCCACATGCAGAAGAGCGAAAGTCGGTCACGGTGCTGTTCTGTGACCTGGTTGGCTTCACCGCCGCATCTGATCTGGCCGACCCAGAGGATGTGCGGGCCCGGATTCGCCCGTATCACTCCCGAGTGCGGCGCGAGATTGAGGACTTCGGCGGGACAGTTGAGAAATTCATCGGCGATGCGGTGATGGCGGTGTTCGGAGCACCGGTGGCGCACGAGGACGACCCCGAACGCGCCGTCCGTGCTGGCCTGGGCATCCTGGACGCGATCTCAGATCTCAACGAGGCGGACGCGGAGCTCGGTCTGCAGGTACGGGTGGGAATCGAGACCGGCGAGGTGATCGTGGCGATGGGTGCCCAGCCGGAACGCGGCGAGAGCATCGTGACTGGGGATGTGGTGAACACCGCGTCGCGGTTGCAGAGCGCGGCGCCAACTCAAGGAGTGGCCGTGGGCGCGGGCACCTATCAGGCGACACAGCGGGTCTTCGAATATGAGCCGCTTGCGCCGGCGGCACTGAAAGGGAAAGCCGAGCTGGTGGACATATTCCACGCCAAGGCGGCGAGGTCACGCTTCGGGACGGATCTCATGCGCTCAATCACTACGCCGCTGGTGGGGCGGCAGATTGATCTTGGAATGCTCACCGGCGCGTTCCAAAAGGCGGTGCAGGAGTCGACCGTTCAGCTCGTGACGATCATTGGCGAGCCGGGGCTGGGGAAGTCACGGCTGGTCGCTGAACTGGATTCGTTCGTGGACTCTTTGACCGATCTGATCAGGTGGCGTCAGGGTCGTTGCTTGCCGTATGGCGAGGGAATTACGTTCTGGGCGCTGGGTGAGGTCGTCAAAGCCGAGGCCGGGATCCTTGAGACTGATCCTCCCGAGCAAGCCGCGGCGAAGCTCGACGCGACGATCCCCGAACGCCACCCCGATGCGGCCTGGCTTCGTCAGCGACTGCGTCCACTCGTGGGCCTCGAGGCTGTGCAGGCCGCACGGGAAGAGAACTTCGCTGCCTGGCGCGGGTTTCTCGAACTGCTGGCCGAGGAGGGTCCATCGGTATTTGTGTTCGAGGACCTGCACTGGGCGGACGAAGCGTTGCTCGAGTTCCTCGACCATGTCGCCGGCGAGGCGGTCGGTCTGCCAATGTTGCTAGTCGGGACCACCCGACCCGAACTATTTGAAAAGGCTCCGACCTGGGCGGCGGCGGCACGCAACATCACCAGGGTTAACCTCTCGCCGCTTTCAGAGGCCGAGACCGCGAGATTGATTGGAAACCTCGTGGGATCGGCGGTTCTCCCAGCGGACGTTCAGGAAGCGATCCTCGCCCGCGCCGGCGGCATCCCGCTGTACGCCGAGGAGTTCGTGCGCCTGCTGAAGGACCGCCAGATGCTGACCGAATCGGGGGTCGCGCGGAACGTCGAAGCGGAGGCTGAGGTCGGGCTCCCGTGGGGCATCCAGGGACTGATCACAGCGCGCCTCGACACGCTCCCCGCGGAGCACAAGCGTCTCCTACAGGACGCCTCCGTGGTGGGGAAGGTGTTCTGGTCGGGCGCCGTGGCGCAATGCGGCGACCGGGACTTACAGGACGTTGATCGGGCGCTACACGAGCTAACTCGCCGGGAATTGATCCGGCGCTCGCGACGGTCATCGATGGAGGGTCAAAACGAATACGCGTTCGCCCACGCGCTCGTGCGCGACGTCTGCTACGCACAGATGCCGCGGGCGCAGCGCGCGGAGCGCCACCGGCGGACGGCTGCTTGGATTGAGCGGGTGGCCGGCGAGCGGATCGAGGACTACGCCGAGATCCTCGCCTCGCATTACACCACCGCACTTGAGCTCGCGCTCGCTACGAGGGAGTTCGCCGTCGCGGACCTCGAGGCCACCGCGGTGCGATATCTCGTGCTCGCCGGCGACCGAGCAATGGGAGTGGATGTGGCAGCGGCCGAACGTCGGTATGCGCGGGCGCTGGCGATGCTCGGCCCTGACCAGCCCGAGCGCGCCGACACGCTGGTCCGCCACGGGGAGGCGCTCATGCAGCGGGCACGGTTCTCCGACGCCGCCGCGGCGTACGAACAGGCGATCGCGGCGTTGCAGTCGCGCGGGGAGACCCGAGCTGCGGCGACTGCAATGGTCGGATACCAGAGCCTGCTACACAAGCTCGGCGATACCCGCTACAGGCAGCTAATCGCCGACGCTGTGGCGATGCTCGAGCCGCTTGGCCCCTCGCCCGAGCTCGTTCAGGCACTCACTGCCCGTGCGGCCACGAGCTTTCTCAGCGAAGAGCACCGAGAGGCAATCGATTTTGCCGAGCGCGCGATCGGACTCGCTGCGACCCTCGGCTTACCTGAGCCAGCGCGGGCGATTGGCTACCGCGGAGGAGCGCGGTTTGCGCTCGGAGATGCAGACGGGCTAGCGGATACTCGCCAGGCGCTTGACCTTGCCGTCGCTCAAGGAGAGGGGGGCGTGGTCGGGATGTTGCACAACAACCTCGCGGAAGATCTCAACCGTGTTGAAGGACCCCGTGCGCGCCTCAACCTCGTCCAGCAGGGGATCGCCTTCGTTGAACGTCGGGGGATGGAGTTCTGGGCGCTGGCGCTGGGCGCGCAGGCGGTCGAGGCGCTGGTCGATTTGGGATCGTTCGAGGACGCGACGGCTGCCGCCGAGCGACTCGACGATCGCATCAGCGCCGCTGAGGACTGGCTGAGCCGGCTGATCGCACGATTGGCGCGGGGCCGGGTGCTTGCTCGTCGCGGACAGCTGAACGAGGCGCGCGCGATCACTGAATGGGGCGTGGAGCGGGCACACGAGTTCGACGATCCGCAGTCGATCGCCATGGCGTTTCCGCTCGCCGCCGCCGTGAAGCTCGAGCTCGGGGATGTAACCGGGGCAGCGGGCCTTCTGTCTGAACTCGAACAAACCCCGAACGTCCGGCACACTCCGTCGTTTGCGGGCAGCCTTCCAGAGGCGGTGCGGGTGGCAGTCGCGTCGAGAGATGCCGGCCTCGGGGCGCGATTGGTCGACGGTCTGGTCCCGGCATATCCACTCGATCAGCTCGCGCTCGTGACCGCCCACGCCCTGCTGACTGAAGATCGCGCCGATCACCGTCGCGCCGCAGCGTTGTTCGCGGACGCCGCCGAGCGATGGGCGCGATTCGAAATGCCGTGGGAACACGGGCACGCGCTCATCGGACGCGGTCGCTGCCTGCTCGCGCTGGGGCGCTCAACCGAGGCCGCCGAGGCCCTGGGGGCGGCACGGGATACGCTGACCCCGCTTGGCGCCAGACCCGTGCTCGAGAAGGTCGCCGCGCTCCTGGCGCAGGCACCGGCGGCGACGTCGGAGCAGCAGCACTGACCCCGTCCTCAGAGCGCCGCACGGATGGGCGCGCCGAGGGTCATGCCCAGACCGTTCGGGAGCTCTCCCGAATCGCTCAACCCCTTCGGCGCGCTCCACAACCCCCGCTCGGAAACGGTTAGGAAGGTCCGGCAAGCGGAGCGTCCGCAAGGCGTCGGCACTCCGGAACCTGCTCGGCCCTACCCGCCTCGAGCTTGTCGCGCCCGACATCGGCCGACCGTTCCCACCTCGCCAGCTCCAGCCTCGACGCGCTCGCCCTCAGAGAAGAACCGCCCCCCGGCTGGCGGAGGGCGGTTCGAATTCTTTGCGAAGGTGGAGACGGCGGGAATTGAACCCGCGTCCGCAATCGCGTGAAAGGTGGCGTCTACGAGCGTAGCCGGCGCTCTTTATCTCGCCCTCGACTCGCCTTGCCGGCCGGGTCGCCGAGGGCCAGCTCCGAAGTTGTCCCCGGTGCGGCTGGAGCGGGCCTCCCGGGCAAGCCTGCTGCTAAACCCGGCTACCGCCGCAGGCAAGCGGTGGCTGGGTATGACGCTCGGGCTACCGACTAAGCAGCAGCGAGACCGAGGTCAAAGGTGTGTAGATCAGCCTTTTGATCCGCACTTATTTGTTCCCGGGTGTTTTACGAGGCCTCCCGGGACCTCGACTCGCAACCACCCCCACGAACCGACCACGTCGAAGCCTGTCGTCCCCGGGGATACGTATGCAGTCTGGATTATAGCGGCGCTCGGGCAGCGAAAAAGCTCCGAAGAATCGGCCGCTTCCGCCCGTCAGCGCTGCCAGAATCAATGTCGATGGAATCCCGCACCGATTGGCTCGCTGCTCCCGCCGAGGCTGCCGGGCCGGCCGAGGCCTCCCCGCCCGCCGAGGGCACCCGGGTCGACGAACCGGCGCGGCTCGGCGCGTCCCCGCGCCGGGACGAAGAGATATGGCCAGCAGGCCCGCCCGCCCAGCTCCCCGAGCTCGGCCGGCCGTTCGAGCCGCGCCGCCAGTCGTGGCTGCGCCGCACGTTCGGCCCGATCCTGGCCGCGATCGCCGCCTTCGCGGCCAAGTTCAAGACGATCATCCTGCTGCTGCCGAAGGTCAAGCTGTTCGCCACCGCCGGCACGATGCTCGTGTCGATCGCCGCCTACGCGTGGCTATGGGGCTGGCGGTTCGCGGTCGGGTTCGTGGCGCTGCTGTTCGTGCACGAGATGGGCCACGTCGTGCAGCTGCGCCGCGAGGGCATCAGGGCGAGCGCGCCGATGTTCGTCCCGTTCCTGGGCGCGCTGATCACGGCGCGGTCGCTCGGCGGCAGCGCGCTCGCGGAAGCGCGAGTCGGCCTCGCCGGGCCGATCCTCGGCAGCATCGGCTCGGCCGCGTGCATCCTCATCTGGCACGCCACCGGCAGCGACCTGTGGCGCGCCCTGGCGTTCACCGGCTTCTTCTTGAACCTCTTCAACCTGCTGCCGGTCGTGCCGCTCGACGGCGGCCGGGCGATGGCCGCGATGGCGCCGTGGATGTGGTTCGTCGGCTTTCTCGCGCTGATCCCCCTGCTGATCGTCTTCCCCAACCCGATCTTCCTGATCATCCTGGTGCTCGCCGGGCTGGAGACGTACAAGCGCTGGCGGCTGCGCGGCGCCGGGGGCGACGCGCAGCGGGCGTACTACCGCGTGAGACCGCTCGACCGGGCGCTGGTAGCCGCGGTCTACCTGGCGCTGGTGGCGCTGCTGGTCGTGGGCATGCACGCCACGAACCTGCCGCGGACGTTCGGCTGACCGAAGCGCTACAGCGGAGGCCGGCGAGCGACGTGGTCGTCGTAGGCGTCGTTGCGGCGGTCCCACCAGAACGTGTAGATCAGCGCGAGGACGAGCCCGACGAGTCCGACCACGAACAGCACCGTACCCGCGGTCTGGATGTCGAACCCGCTCACCCGGGCGGTGACCGCCCACTTCAGGATCGCGCCGGTCGCGATCAGCACGATCGCAGTTCCAATCGTCATACGGCCAAACTTTACCCCTCGGCTCCCGGAGCTACGCAGGAACGCCTTCAGCGCCGGGCTTCGCGCAGCTCCCGCTGGACGTCGCGGGCCATCTCCCGCTTGCGGATGCTCTCGCGCTTGTCGTAGAGGTCCTTGCCACGGGCGATCGCGATCTCGACCTTGGCCCGCGAACGCGGCCCCGAGAAGTAGATGCGAGTCGGCACTAGCGTCAGCCCGCGTTCCTGGATTCGGCCCTGGAGCCGCTCGATCTCCGAGCGGTGCAGGAGCAGCTTGCGCGGGCGCTCGGGCTCGTGGTTGTCCCGGGCGGCGGGGCCGTAGGGCGGGATGTAGAGGCCGATCAGCCAAACCTCGCCGTCGCGCACGACCGCGTAGGAGTCCTTCAGCTGTGCCCGGCCCTCCCGAAGCGACTTGACCTCGGTCCCGGTCAGCGCGAGCCCGCACTCGATGCGCTCGATCAGGTGGTATCGGTAGGCGGCCTGGCGGTTGCTCGCCACATCGCCGGCCGCGGATTTTCGCTTGCGTGTCTTCGCCACCGCCTCTTAGTCCTCCTCCCACGCCGGCAGCAGGTCCACCCTACCTCGGGGGGCGTCGACCCGAGCCACCCGCACCGAAACCGGATCGCCAAGCCGAAGCGCCCGGCCGCTGCGCGTGCCGACGAGCATCGTCCCCTCCTCGTTCAGCTCCCACCAGTCGCCGCGCAGGCGCCGGACCGCCAGCAGCCCCTCGAACGCCCCGTTCCCGCCGAAGGCGACGAACGCACCGGCGCCGGCGAGCCCCACCACCTCGCCGTCGAACACGTGATCGCGGTCGGTCTCGAACAACTCTTGCTCGAGTAGGAAGCAACGGGCGACGTCATCGGCGTCGCGCTCGATCGTCATCGCCTGCCGTTCTCGGGCCGAGGTCCATGGGCCGGCGGCGGCGACCCAGCCGGCCTCGGGGGCGGGCTCATCGCCGCTCAGCGCGGAGAGGAGCGCCCGGTGACAGATGAGATCCGGATACCGACGGATCGGCGAGGTGAAATGGCAGTACCGTGGCGACTGCAGGCCGGCGTGGCCCAGGTTGCGATGGTCGTAGTAAGCCTGCTTGAGCGAGCGCAGGACGAGGCTGGTCAGCGCCCGCCGCCCGCGCCCGCCGCGCGCGCGGACCCAGCGCTCGAGAAGCTGCGAGGCCTCGCCCGCGAGGTCGGCCGCCTGCTGCGGCGTCAGCGGACCTCGCGGCACCGGCGGCGTCGGGACTCCGAGCGACGCGAGCTGGTCGACCAGCCGCTCCACCGCAGTCCCGTCCGGCCGCTCGTGGACGCGATACAGCGCCGGAACCCGCCGGGAATCGAGGAACCCGGCCACCTGCTCGTTGGCGGCGATCATCAGGTGCTCGATCAGCCGGTGGGACTCGGTCTGCGCCACCGCCTCGGCCGAGACCACGTTGCCGTGGTGGTCGAACGCGAACTCGGGCTCAGCCGACTCGAGCATCAACGCGGCCTGGGCCGCCCGCCGGGCGGCCAGCCCGGCCGCGGCCGCGCGTGCCGCCGCGAGCGCGGCGCCCCACGGTCCCTCCGCCCGCTCCTGGCCGGCGAACACCCGGTCGACCTGCGGATAGTCGAGCCGGGCGTCCGAGCGGATCACCGAGCGGTGAAACGCGCTCTTCACCACTCGTTCGCCGGTGATCAGCATCTCGACCGTGACCGTGAAACGGTCCTGTCCCGGGAGGAGCGAGCAGGCACGGTTAGAGAGCGACTGCGGCAGCATCGGCTCGACCGCGGCGGGAACGTACACGCTCGTGCCGCGACGGTACGCCTCGCGGTCGACCAGCGAGCGTGGCGGCACGTACGCGGCCACGTCGGCGATGTGCACCCACACCCGCCACTCCCCTCGCCCTTCTTCCGCGGCCGAGACGGCGTCGTCGAAGTCGCGAGCGCCCGGCGGGTCGATCGTGAACGTAGGCAGGGATCGCAGGTCTCGCCGCGAGGCCGGGAGCGTACCCGCCGTGGCCGGCGTGCGCTCAGCGGCCGCACGCGCCTCGTGCTCGACCGCCGGGTCGAAGGAGCGACGCAGGCCCCGGTCGAGCATCAGCGCCTCGAGCACGTCACGGGCCACCTCGGGCCGCCCGAGCCGCCGCGCGATGGTGGCCCGGCCCCCACCGCGCCCGTTGCGCGCGGCGCCCGGCCGCACGACGATCAAGTCGCCGATCCCAGCGGCGCGATCGCGGCTCACCACCAGGCGCGGACCGGGCGCGAAGAACGGCTCGGCGACGAGGAACTTCCCCCGCCGGGCGAGCACGGCCACACGCGGGCCGCTGGTGAGAGCTTCCCGGGCGGCGCTCACCGCAGCTCGGCCGCGACCGTGCGCTCCGCCGTCTGCAGCGCCTCGTCGCGGGCGGTGTGCGGGTTATCGACGGCGTACACGTCGGGACTGATGCCGGCGCCCTCGCGCACGCCGCCGCCACCCAGATTGGTGCCGTTCGGCGTGAAGTATTCGCCCACCGTGATGTCGAGCGCGCCGCCGTTGGGCAGCGGCTCGATCTCCTGGAAGACGCCCTTGCCGTAGGTGCGCGTGCCCACCACCTTGGCCCGCCCCCGGTCGCGCAGCGCTCCGGTGACGATTTCCGAGGCCGAGGCGGTGCCGCGGTCGACCAGGACGACCATCGGGATCTTCGCTGCGATCGCGCCGCCCTTGGCCACGTAGACCTGCCGCGGCTGGCTGCGTCCGTCGGTGGTGACGATTGTCCCGTCGGGGATGAACAGGCTGCCGACGTTGACCGCCTCGTCGAGCAGGCCGCCGCCGTTCTCGCGCAGGTCGAGGACCAGAGCCTGCGCCCCGGAGCGCATGACGTCCCGGACCTGGCTACGCAGCTCGGCTCCGGAGCCGGCGGTGAAGCTCGTGAGCGTGAGGTCGCCGATCCTGACGCCGTGGTAGGAGAGGATCTCCCCGGTGGCCACCGGGACGACCATGTTGGCGCGGACGATCCTCACCACCAGCTGCCGGCTGCCGCGCATCACGGTCAGCGTCACCGGGGTGCCGGCGCGGCCTCGGATCAACCCGGCGCCGTAGTACCACGGGCGGCCGGCCAGCGAGCTGGAGCCGACGGCGACGATCAGGTCGCCGCGCTGCAGACCGGCACGCGCGGCCGGCGAGTCGGCGAACACGTCGACCACCCGGAGCCCCCGAGGCTCGGGCATCGGGTCGATTCCGATGCCGCTGAGGTGCGGGTTCGACTGCTCGAGGAAGGCGTGGTAGGCGGACGCGTCGTAGTAGTGCGAGTAGGGATCGTTCAGGCTGGCGACGATCGCCGCGAGCCCCTCGTCGGCCAGCCGGGTGGTGTCGACCGGCCGGTAGTAGTCGCGGGCCAGCGTGCTCAGCACCTGGCTGGTCAGCCGGCCGCCGCCCTCATCGACGAAGGCCGAGCGGATCGAGGCGGGAATCCATCCCGGGTGGCCTCCCAGCCACACGCCGATCAGCAGCACGACGAGCCCGGCGAGCACGCGGACGGCGATCTGGGGACGGCGAGAGCGCCGGGAGAACATGCCACTGAGGGTACTTGGGCGTACCTCGGGGCCCCGGCGGGAGCGCGCGGGTGACCGGGCCGCCACCGGCCCGGTCACCCCTCACGCGGAGATCAGGCGACCCCGAACTTGAAGATCGTGGTCGAGTTGAACGTCTGACCGGGATTCAGCACCACCGACGGCCAGCCGGGCTCGCCGATGTGGTGCGGGCTGTCCGGGTAATGCTGGGTCTCGAGCGTGAACGCGTCGCCCTGGCGGTAGGTCCGACCGCTCGTACCGACCAGGTCGCCGACCAGGAAGTTCCCGGTGTAGACCTGGAGGCCCGGCTCGGTGCTGTAGGTGCGCAGGACGCGCCCGCTGGCCGGATCCTCGGCGACCGCGGCGAGCCGCAGGCTGTGGCCCTTGATCACCCAGTTGTGGTCGTAGCCATGCGCGATGACCAGCTGGTCGCCCTCCCGCATGTTCGCGCGGCGGATGTCACGCCCGATCGGCTTCGCGCGGCGGAAGTCGAACGGCGTGCCGGCCACCGGCTCGAACCCCGTCGGGATCAGGTTCGCGTTGACCGGCGTGAATGTGTTGGAGTTGATCTGCAGCGTCTGGGCGAAGACGTTGCCCGAGCCTTCGCCAGCCAGGTTGAAGTAGGTGTGGTTGGTGAAGTTGACCACGGTCGGCTTGGTCGTGGTGGCGGTGTAATGGATCCGCAGGGCGTTGTCCGGGGTCAGCTTGTAGACGACCGTGTTGGCCACCGCCCCGGGGAAGCCGTTGTAGCCGTCGGGGTCGGTGTAGGTGAGCTTCAGCGCGACGAACCCCTTGCCACTCTGCGGGGTGGCCGTCCACACCTTCGTGTTGTAGGACAGCGGACCGCCGTGAAGCGTATTGGGCCCGTTGTTCTGCGGGAGGTGATAGGTGGTTCCGTTGAGGGTGAACTCACCGTTCGCGATCCGGTTGGCGTAGCGGCCGATGATCGCGCCGAAGTACGTGTCGCCGGAGCCGCCGGACGCCGGCCACGGCTGATTCTCGAAGTCGTTGACGTAGTCGCTCAGCTTCGAGAACCCGAGCGCCACGTTCGCGACGTGGCCGCCCCGTCCGGGAACATAGATCGACTGGACGACGCCGCCGTAGTTGGTGATCCTGACCGTCATTCCATGTCCGCTCTCCAACGTGTAGAGACGGACGGGCTGGCCGTGGGCCGAGCCCCATGCCTTGCTGGTGATCGACGGGTTCACGGCCCGCCTCGCATTCGGCGCGCCGGCAGCGGTGCCCGCGACGAGCGCGAGCACAGCGATCGAGACGGCGATGCCGGTACGCATGAGCGGCTTACGGCTGCGGAAGACGTAAGGCACTGGCTCTCCCCTCCTGTCTGGCTTGCCCCGGCCACAGTCTGCAAGCGAGTGTGCGTTGACATGAGTCTACAGGCCGATGTGAGCGCTCACAAGCTGGTACCGTCGAGGTAGCCACGGATCGCGCGGCAGCCTACCGCCCCCAAGTCCGCCGCGCACCGTCCCGGCGTCGGCTTGCAATCGCTGTTGCAGGCCGTCCGTCCGGGGCAGGACGTCGGCCGGGCATGCCGACGGAGCGGACCCGCTACCTTCCCCGGACATGCCCACGATCGAGCAGACGACTCTTTCCAACCAGCTGCCGCTCTACCGCATCGGACTGGACAGCACGCGCGCGGTGACGATCCTCGTCGCCTTCGACGCCGGTGCCCGGAGCGAGCGCCCGGATGAAAACGGGATGGCGCACTTCCTCGAGCACCTGGTGTTCAAGGGCGGTGAGAAGTACCCCACCTACCGGGACGTGAACGAGGCGGCCGAGCGGATCGGCGCGGTCCTGAACGCCTACACCAGCCACGACCTGGTCGCGTTCCACATCACCGCGCGGGCCGAGCGCGCGGGCGAGGCCGCCGATTTGCTCACCGACTTCGTCGGCCGGCCACGGATCGAGCCGGCCGAGCTCGATCGCGAGCGCGGCGTGGTCGTGCAGGAAATCGCTCGAACGAACGACCAGCCGGCGATGGTGGCCGAGAACCTGATCGACGAGGCGGCGTTCGGCGAGCATCCGCTCGGCCGGCCGGTGCTCGGGCCGGTCGAGCACATCCGGGACAGCTTCACCCGCGAGGCGATGATCGCCTTTCGCTCCCGCCGCTGGGCGCCGGAGCGCGGCGGCGCGTTCGTCGTCGGCAACCTCAAGAGCTTCCCGGCCGACGGCGCCGTCGACGAGCTGTTCAGCCGCTTTCCGGCGCGGCCTCGCCCTGAGGCCTACGAGCCGGCGCCTCCCGCGCAACCGCGCATGCTGGTCCAGGAGCGTGATTCCAATCAGTCGCACCTGCGCATGTCCTACCGGCCGGAGGTCGACATCTCCGACCCGCGGCAGCGCGCCGCGCTGACCATCTACTCCACCCTGCTGGGCGGCTCGATGGGCTCACGGCTGTTCGACGAGATCCGCGAGCAGCGCGGGCTCGCCTACTCGGTACACGCGGTCGCGCACGCCTACGCCGACGTCCCCGTGCTCCAGCTCTCGGCCGGCCTCGACTCCGGCAAGTGCCTCGAGGCCTACCGGCGGATGCGGGAGATCGTCACCGAGCTGCGGGACAGCGGGCCGACCGAGGCCGAGGTGGAGCGGGCCCGC
>JAFAXX010000108.1 GCA_019240655.1 Solirubrobacterales bacterium | reverse complement strand
CCGAACGAATACGTGGAGGGCGGGTAGTCAGCTGCCACAAAGAGCGCCGGGGCCGCGACAAGTCCCCGTGCTGGCGGGGCGGACGGCCACTTGAGCTGGTCCGCAAGCTGGTCCGTCCGGCGCGCGGAATTGCGGACCACGCTGCGGGCGGGTTCAAGTCACGCGTCATCCGGCTCCCCAGCGGTGTCCGCATCGCTTGCGCCCGGTTCATCAGGTGTAGCCGGCCATTGCCGGCCCTCCTGTTCGAGCAGCGCGTCGACGATGTCGTGCAGGACCAGCGAGACCTCCTCGAGGGCCTGGCGCTCGGCTGGCACGGAGTGCTCAGCCATCGCGCGACCGAGCTCGTCGACGGCTCGATCGAACCGCACCCAGAGCTCGGCCGGCCCCGGCCGATTGCCGCCGGGCCGGAGCTCGTAGGACAGCGCGCCGGCGGGCAGCCCGGACTGGCGCTGCCACCACGGTCCTGGCCCCTGTTCGCCGAGATCGTCCAGGGCTGCCGCCTTGCGCGCGGCTGCCTCGGCGATGTCTTTGATGCGGACAATGAACCGCGGGTCGGGTGGCGCCTGGGTGCTCGCGCGGAGCGCATCTCGCCACGCCGACTCCGCGACCCCCAGCCAACCGCCTGGCGAGACGTGCTCGAGCGCTTCGGGCTTCGTCCAGTGCGGAGAGCGATGCGGCGGCGCAATCGTGTCGAAAGTGCGCCAGCCGGACGCGTCCGCCGCGTCGTTCAGGAGAGCATCGTGCCGGAGTACCGCAAGACCAAGACGGCTGGCGTCTATGTCCGCCATCAAGCACGATGTCCCGCGGGCTCGTCCGACGCTCGGTGCCGCTGCCGGCCGACCTATCGAGGGCGACGCTGGGATTCGAGCAAGCAGGGAATGGTGTGGTCCGCGACATTCGGGGACCGCGCTGAGGTCCTCACCTGGCTCGCCTCGACGATCAAGGGCCAGGAGGCGGTCGCGGAGGCCGGCGCGGCTGGCCCCACTTTCGGCGAGCTCGCAAGCGAATGGCTGGACGGCGTCCACTCTGGCGCGGTTGGCCGCCGCCGCGGCAGGAAGGGCGCCGGCTACTCGTCGACGACGCTCGAGGGATACGAGCGTTCGCTGCGCTACGTCCTGACGCCCGAGTTCGGCGCCCGCCATGCGAGCGAGATCGACGACCGCGAGTGGCAAACCTGGGTCGACCGCTTGAGCCGTGAGGGCCTCTCACGCTCGCGCATCGCCAACCATCTCGCGGTGGCTCGTGCCATCTACGGTTGGGCGAGCAGGCCGACACGCCGCCTCGTGGAGCGCAACCCCCTCGCCGGCATCGAGCTGCCGCCGAACGACGAGAAGCCGCGCACGCGAGTCGCCGACGCGGATGAGGCCGCCGCGCTCATCGCTGCCTTGGATCCGGCCGACGCCGTGCCTTACGCGCTCGCGTTCTACGCCGGGCTCAGACGAGCTGAGATCAAGCGACTCGACTGGCCGGAGGTCGAGCTCGACGGCTACCGACTCGTCGTGAGGAAGGCCAAGAGTCGGGCCGGCACCGGCCGTCGGCCGCCGATCGCGGAGCCGCTACGGCCGATTCTCCTCGGCGAGTTCATGCGGCAGGGGCGGAGGGCGAACGGCGCAGTGAGTGCGGTTTCCGTCACGTCCGGCAAGATCGCCGAGCGGGCCCGGAGGCAATGGGCCGCTGTGAGGCTCGAGCCGATCACCCTGCACGAGTGCCGGCACACCTATGCGAGTTTCCTGATGGCGGCCGGGTACACGCTGCGGGAGCTGATGGAGTACATGGGCCACAGCTCGCTCCAAGCAACTGCGCGGTACGTGAAGCTACTGCCGCCGCTGGACGAGACCGATCCCGCCGAGCGGCTTAACGCCTACCTCCGTCGACGGGCACTTTGACATGTCGACAGCATCCTCACCACCGGTGAGATCGCTGAGAGGCCGGGCGTGAGCAAGGCGTTCAACGCGCTCGCGACCGAAGTCGCGCGCCTTCCCGAGCAGGACCGCCAGGACGCGGTGGAAGCGCTCACGACGATCGGAGCGACACTAATGCACGACTTGTCCGCGCTTACGGGCGCGGCGCGGATTCTCGGCTCCCCGTCGATCGAGAGCGAGTCGCAGGCGGCCCAGGAGGCGCGGAACCTGCGCCGCGTGTTCGCCCTCTGGCGCCGCGCCGGCGAAGAGTCGCTGACGGCGGACGACCTCGGGGTGAGCCGCCAGCAGCTCAAGCATCTGCGCGACGGCAGCAAGTTAGTCGCGCTGCGGTTGCCCATGCGCCGCGAGCTCGTGTACCCGGCGTGGCAGTTCGACTCTGCGACGGGCCAAACGCTCGATGGCATTCCCGAGGTTCTAGAGGCGGCGGCGGAGGCGAAGCTCTCTCCGTTGGGTCTGCATCTGCTGATGGTCTCGCCGTCATCGGAGGACGGTACGGCGCCCGCTGACTGGCTTGCCGCTGGCAAACAGGACTACGTTGTGGAACTGGTGGCGGTCTCGAACGCCCACGGGACTTGACCGCCGAAGATGCATCTCTAACCGTCGGTCGGTCGTGTCGATAACCTCGTTCATATGGAGCCTACGTCCACACGTCCCACATTGATCGGCGAACGACCCGAGATGTCCGAACAGGACCGGGTCCAGCGGCTCAACGCGTTGTGGGACCGTCTGATGGATCCGGACGGCTTCGATCGCGATGCCCTGAAGAACATCAAGCAGCTGGACGAACGCGACCAGTAGCCGCCGATGGACGCCGCCCAGCTGCTGAACGGCGGCGCGTCGTTCGTGATCGATACGTCGGCCTGGTGGCGTGTTGAGGTTCTGCCGCCGGAGCTTCTACGTCCGCTCCGGAGAGCCACGATCGAAGACCGGGTGCTGATCACTCCTGTCGTGCGGATGCAGATCCTCTACTCGGCGCGCACCTCAACGGAGTACGTCGCCTACGACGTCGAGCTCTCAGCGCTGCGGATGCTGCGTAACGACCGCGCTGTCGCCGACGCCGCGATGTCCGCGGTGACCGAGTTGGCCTCCCGCAGCGACGGCTATCACCGCGTGTCGGTGACGGACGCGCTTATCGCCGCGGCGGCGGCCGAGCACGGCGGGCTGGCCGTTCTGCACAAGGACGGCCACTTCGACCGCCTCGCTGAGGTTCTCGCATTCGAGAGCGTCGCGCTGCCGGTCGACTGACCGATCGCGAATTCGCACGAAGGACGTGATGCGACACTACGGGCGTGCGTCAGCAGGCCAGGCTAATCATGGACACCGGCGAGGAGGTCCGGGTCGAGGTCGAGACCGACGACCTCGATCGAGATGAGTTCGTGCTTTACCGAGTGGATCCGGTCGAGCCCCCACGCCGCGAGACACCTCCGTCCGACGATCCGCGACCGGCGTAGCCGGTCACTCGGCGGTCCGTGGCCGTGCGGTGCCGAAACCGCGCCGTTTCGTGCACGCCGCCTGACAAAACAGTCCAACCTGCCGTCCAACATCGCCCGAATCGCCCGTAAACGCTGGAAAGGCGGCCGGAATCATAATCCGCGTGTCGGGGGTTCGAGTCCCTCCTCCGGCGCTCCCGAAGGCCCCGCTCAGGCGGGGCTTTTTCGTTGCGGGTTCACCCTCCCATGCGACGTTACCCCGGACGTACCCCGAACCCGCTCGGAGGCCCGTAAAGGGTGCTCCGTGGCTCGGAAGGGCCCCGGAGGCGGCGGGTCAGTTTTCCCCAGTGGCGGCGGGTGAGGGTTAGCCATGCTCGGGCACGCCGAGACTGTCAACAGTTATCGGGCCTTTACGTGGACACTCGGGCGAATGACTTGACAACGAGCGCAAAGTGTTTACACTTTGCACCTAGGAGGACGCAGGTTGTCCGCCTTCCGGGATGAAGAGAGGCGCATTGTCCGGTCCCTGGCGGGGGGTCGCGGCTTCGACTCGCATCGCGCGACTCGTGGGCTTGCGGCCGCCACGCGTGGGTCTTGGCGGGATGCGCGTGCTCTCCGTCTCGGGTGACGTGATGTGCCACGGCTTTGGCGATGCGGCCGGTGCCGCTCGTCGTGAACAGGTTCGAGGAGGAAGAGTCCATGACCGCAGTGCGTGACGTGATCACCGGCGATGCGTCTCTGGCGCAGGAGTTGTTCGAGCGTGCCCGGGGGTTACAGCCGCTGCTGGCGCGTAACGCGGCCAAGACGGAGGCGGACCGTCGGGTAGCCGAGGAGAACATCGAGGCGCTGACTGAGGCGGGGCTGTTCAAGCTGACGGTGCCGCGCCGTTTTGGCGGCTACCAGATTCCCTTCGAGACCAAGCTCGAGGTGTCGGCGATCCTGGCCGAGGCATGCCCGTCGACGGCTTGGGTGGTGACGCTGATCAACGTGTGCAACTGGCTCGTGGCCCTGTACGCCGGGCAGGTGCAGCAGGAGGTGTGGGGCGAGAATCCCGACGCTCGGGTGTGCGGCGTGCTGGCGCCCACCGCCACCACCCGGCGCGTGGAAGGCGGCCTCAGGGTCACGGGGAGCTGGGGCTATGGCTCGGGGTGCCTGCACTCCCAATGGGCGGCCCTGGGCATCCCGGTGGTGGACGAGGCGGGCGAGCAGGTGGATCAGGGTCTGGCGCTGATTCCGATGAGCGAGCTGACGATCGAGGACACCTGGTTCGTGGCCGGCATGAAGGGCACGGGCTCCAACACCCTGGTGGCCGACGACGTGTTCGTGCCCGATCACCGGATCATGTCGGTGTCGGCGGCGTTGGTCAACGAGTACGCGACGGAATTCAAAGACGAGGCGGTGTACCGGTCGGCGATCGTGCCGGTCCTCGCGCTGGTGCTGGCCGGCCCGCAGGTAGGCATGGCCCGCGCGGCCGTGCGTCTGGTGATCGAGAAGGCGCCGAAGCGCCGGATCGCTTACACGATCTTCGAGCGCCAGACTGACTCCGCGGCGTTCCAGATCGGCGTGTCCGAAGCGGCGATGCTGGCCGACACGGCGGCGCTGCACGTCAAGCGCGCGGCCGAGGACATCGACCGGGCAGCCGAACGCGGCGAGAAGATGGACTACCTCACGCGGGCGCGCGTGCGCGCCGACACGGGCTGGGCCGCCACCAAGGCGCGCGAGGCGATCGAAGCGGCGATCTCGGCCAACGGCGCGTCGAGCTTCGCCGAGGTGAATCCGCTGCAGCGCCTGTGGCGTGACTCCAACACCGCCGCTCGCCACGCCGTGGTCATCGCGCTCGTCAACGAGGAGATCTACGGCAAGGCACTGCTCGGCATCCCGTACGAGGACAACATCAGCCCGCTGATCTGATGACCGCGCACGCTGCACAGCTCAGTCCGGAGGAGTTCCGCGACGCGATCGGCCATTTCGCCAGTGGCGTCACGGTGATCACGGCCGCGCAGGGCGGCCGGCGCTTCGGCTCGACCGCCAGCGCGGTGTCCTCGCTGTCGCTCGAGCCGCCGATGCTGCTTGTGTGCCTCAACCGCCAGTCGGCCACGGGCCGCGCGGTGGCCGAGGCGGGGCACTTCGCAGTCAACGTGCTCTCGCAGGATCAGGGCGCGTTGGCCCGCCAGTTCGCGTCCAAGGCCGACGACAAGTTCGCCGGCCTCGACGTCACCCCGGGCGAGCGCGGCGTCCCGCTGCTGGCCGACGCGCTCGCGCACTACGAGTGCCGGGTGGCAGAGCACGTGACCGGGGGCACGCACAGCGTGTTCCTGGCCGAGGTCCATGCCGTGCGTACGCGCGAGGGGGAGGCGCCGCTGGCCTACTTCCGCGGCGAGTTCGGGCGCCTCGAGCTCCAGCAGGACAGCCAGGCCCATGCGCGGCTGCGCGCGCAGCTGCTCGACCGACGGCTGCCGATCGGCGAGCCGCTGGACGCCGAAGCGCTGGCCAGCGAGCTGGAGCTCTCGCCCAAGGCGGTTCGCCGCGCGCTGGCCAAGCTCAGCGGCGAAGGGCTGGTGGAACGTGACGAGAATGGTGAGTTCATAATCGCGCCACTGAACTTCGCCGCGGTCGAGGCCGCGTTCCGCGCGCGCCTGGCGATCCAGCTAGGCGCCGCTGATCTCACCGTCGGACGCCTCGACCAGGACGAGCTGGCCGAGCTCCGGCGGCTCATGGACGCCACGCTGGCGGTCGACCCGACGCCGATGGGCGTATGGCTGCAGGCCAACGGTGCCTTCCACGAACGGATGATCGAGCTGGCGGGAAGCCCCGCGCTGCTCGACAGCTACCGGCGCCTGATGGTGCCGGGAATCATGAGCCGCAGCCTGCTCACCGACGAGCACGCCGATCCCGCGATGGCCGCCGCCCACCAGGCGCTGATGGAGGCCTACGAACACGGCGACCTCGACGCTGCCCGCGCCGCCCTCATCCGCGACACCGACGCCGCCATCGCCCTGCACCGCGACCGCCTCGCAGCGGTCGGGGGCGCTATCTGACCGGGGAGACGTCAACTGTGAGACTTGTCAGTTATCACGCGAAGTTTGGACCGCCGGTATGGGACCCGGCAAAGATCATCTGTCTCGGCCTGAACTACCGCGACCACGCGCGGGAGGCCGGGCTGGCCGCCCCGGCGGCCCCCATTTTCTTCGCCCAGTTCGCCAACTCGCTGATCGGCCCGACGGCGATGATCGTTCCGCCAGCGATCACCGAGCAGGTCGATTACGAGGCCGAGCCATCTTCGGCGTCGCCGAGACGATCGCGTTCCTGTCGCAGATCATGACGCTGGAGCCCGGCGACATCATCGCCACCGGCACCCCCGCCGGGGTCGGCATGTCGCGCGACCCTCAGCTGTTCCTGCGCTCCGGTGACGTCGTTGAGGTGGAGATCGACGGCATCGGCACGCTGCGTAACCCCGTCGCCTGAACCCCAAGGAGAACTGCCATGTCCGCTGATCCCGCCCGCGCCGACTCGAGCGCCGCCGGCGCCGGCGTCATAACCCCGGTGTTACACCACGTCAACCTCAAGACCACCCGCCCGCAGGAGCTGATCGACTGGTACGCCACCGTGGTCGGCATGCGAGCGACCTTCCAGTACGCGGGCGGTGCCTGGCTTACCAACGACGCGGCCAACCACCGTCTCGCGCTGCTTAGCGTGCCTGGCCTGGAGGACGATCCCGACAAGGTGCGCCACACCGGCATGCACCACACCGCGTTCGAGTACGCCTCGATGGACGATCTGCTCGACACCTACGAGCGCCTGAAGGCCGAGGGGATCGTGCCGCACGGCTGCCTCGACCATGGGATGACCACGTCGTTCTACTACGCCGACCCGGACGGCAACAGCGTCGAACTTCAAAGCGACAACTTCGGCGGGGACTGGAGCCAGTCGGCGGAATGGATGCGCACGGCACCCGAGTTCGCCGCCGACCCGATCGGCACCCCCGTCGACCCCGATCGTCTCCTCGCCGCCCGCCGCGACGGCGCCACCCCGAACGAGATCCACCGGCGCGCCTACGCCGGCGAGTTCACGCCGGACACGCCGCTCGACCTCCGGCTGCCCTAGCCACCGCCCGCCCCGCCCCAGCCGCTTTGACCTCGCGCTCGCCGTGAAACGAGGAACGATGGCTCCCGACGACGCTCACACCAACCCGATGCTGCCCGGCCGCTCGCTGCTCACCGCCGCCGGCCCCGGAATGGCGGACGCCGCACCGGCCGGCATTTCCGCGAGCGCGCACGTCCGCGATCGCGACCGCTCGCCGAACCTCGCGGAAGTGCACGAGGTCGAAACCGTGCTCACCACCGAGCGCTGGGCGCGCGACATGGCGCGGTGGGACGTCATGCTCGAGCAGTACCACCCCGACTCGCTGGTGGACATCTCCTGGATCCGCACAAGCGGACCGGAGTTCGTTCGACTTTCGCGCGAGAGCTTCGACCGCGGCTCCCGCTCCGCCCACGTCCTGAGCCCCCCGCTGATCCACGTCAACGGGACGCGCGCCACCGCGGACACCGGCTCGATCATCGTGGGTCGCTTGAGCGTCGGCGGTGTCTCGGCGTTCCTCACCTCCTTCGGCCGCATCGTCGAGCGCATCGAGAAGCGCCGCGACACCTGGCGTATCGCTCAGTTGGAGGTCATCTACCAGTTCGACTATCTCACGGCCGACAACCCCGCGGACACGCTCCCCGTGGAAACTCAGCGCTGGACCCGCTACCGGCCCTCCTACCGGGCCCTCTCCTATTGGGTCGAAGAGACCCAAGGGTCCGGGGCCGTTCGATACGACCTGCCGGGCGTCGACCGCCCCGAAACGATCGACGCGCTCTATAACGCCAACAACGCCTGGCTGGCGGCGGCTGCCGCGCCTGACCGGGCTACGCGAACTACCAGCGGATGGCCGTCGTCTACTCCACAGAGCTGACGCCCCCGCCGGGTAACCTCTGCCTGCCTTGACCGAGCCAATGCCCGCGGCCCGTGACAGCACCGTCGTGATCCACCGCGCGCTGCGGGAGGCGATCCTCAACAACCAGATCACCGCCGGCGCCGAGCTCTCGCAGGCGCGAGTCGCGCGTGACTTTCGCGTCAGCCGGGGCCCAGTGCGCGAAGCCTTCCGACTGCTCGAGCGCGAGGGCCTCATCCAGACCGAGGTCAACCAGCGCGCGCGGGTGGCGCCGTTCTCAATCGAGGACCTCGAGCAGCTCTATGCCGTGCGGATCGTCAACGAGGCGCTCGGCCTCGCCCTGTCGGTGCCCCGCTTCGCGCCCGCCGAGCTGGACGAACTCGATGTCGCGCTCCAGCGGATGGACGAGCTCGCTGGCGGGGATATCGCCGACTGGGAGATCGTTCACGGCCGCTTTCACCGGCTGCTGGTGGCCCATGCCGGCGAGCGCTTGCAGCGGCTCACCCGTCAATGCTTCGAGCATGCCGAGCGCTACCGACGCGTGTACGTCACCAGCGAGCCGCGGGCGTGGACCGTCGGCGCCTCCGAGCACCGCGAGATCGTCGCGGCCTGCCAAGCCCGCGACGCCCCGGTCGCCGCCGCCAACCTCGCCCGCCACCTGTCGCGCACAGCGCTCGCCGTGTTCCTGCAGGTGGCGCCCGATCACGACCCGCAGGTCGTCCGCGCGGCTGTCCGGCAGGTCACCGGACCCGTAACCAGCACGATCGCCGCTCCCCCGGCCCGGCGCGCCAACGCCTGATCCGCTCCGCTCAGGAGCTCACGAGGCGCGGGAACAGCGACATCGAGTTCCCGCGCAGGACGTGGTCAAGCTCAGGCGGCTTGAGCAGGCGAGTGGTTTCAAGCTCTGCGGTGGTGGCCTCTATGCCCTCGACCGCTCCGAATGGGAAGTCGGTGCCGTAGAGCAGCCGGCCGGCGTCCACGAGGTCCAACAGCGCGGCGATCTGGCGCGGGAACGGCGCCCCGGCCCCGACCTCGTAGTAGAGGTTCTGCAGCGTTGCGGTGACGTCGATCGCGCCGGCGGGTTGGCCCCCCACCGAGAACAGCCGCGAAAAGTCGGCGAGGCGGTCGGCGATCACCGGCAGAGCCGAGCCGGAGTGCGGGACGATCAGTCGCAGGTCGCGGTAGCGCTTCAACGTCCCGGTGAGCACCAGGTTGGCCACCGCGCGCGTGGTGTCGAGCAGGAACTCCAGCAGCGGTCGGGGATAGCCGAGCGAGGTCGCCTCAAAGCACGCCGGCGACGTGGGATGAAGGAACGCCACGGCCTTGCGACGGTTCAACTCGGCGAACAGCCGCTCGAACCGCTCATCCCCGACGTACACGCCGCGGTAGTTGGTGAGGAGCACCACACCGTCCGCCAACAGCTTGTCCGGGGCGTAGGCCAGCTCGGACAGCGCCGCATCCGCGTCGGGAAGAGGCAGGCTGGCGACCAGCCCGAAACGCCCTCGATACTCGCGCACCGTCTTCGCGCCCGCCTCGTTCACCCGGCGCGCCCAGTCCGCCGGATCCCCGCCGAAGTTCACCCCCGGCGAAGACACCGACAGGATCGCGGTGCCGATCTGCAGACGGTCCATCATCGCCAGGTGCGCCTCCGGGCTCCAGCTCGGGCGGACCGGAAAGCCGTCCGGCTGCGAGTGGCCGTTATCGATCAGCGCCTGCCGATAGTCGTCCGGCAGATAGTGCGCGTGAACACCGACCTTTGCCACTCCCCCCGGCCGCCGGGGGCGCTCCGGAGCGGGCTGGCTCACCGTGCCCGCCGCCCCGACGCTCACCGCCGCCCCCGCGCTGCCAGCACGACGTGGCATCGGTGAGGCGGACGCCCCGCCGCCTGGTGGTCAGGATGTGACCCGTCAGACATGCCGATCCTCTCGTGTCGCCGGTCGTGTCTTCGCGCTCTGGGCGGACAGCCAGACTCTCGCAGATCGTGCCCGCTACGAGCATGGGAAGCCCCGGTGGGGGCGAATTCGCCGAGCCGGTCGCCGACGGTGCCGAGGTCGTGGTCGCGGTGGCAGCGGCCGGCATGTCCCCCGCCGGACGGTTTCCCGAGCTCGGTTCGCGGCGGAGGGTTGGACATTCGCGGGCATGCATCCGATTCACGGGCAATGCATCCGAATCACGTGGTCGCCGGCACCGAACGCACCCGAATCTTGTCATCACCCGAATGCATCCAGACGACGTGGCTGCCGCCGCCCGACATGGCGCCGGGGCCTGGGTTGCCGGAACCGTTGCTGCCTTCACCGTGATTTCGGCATGTTCGTCGTTGACGGCGGGGGGCTAATTGGTGGCGGCGATCGAGTCGCGTCTTCACTTGACGCCTGGTAGGGCATAGAGTCCGCGCTGGCCGCACGCGGAGGTTTGTTCGACAAGGGGAGGGAGATAGAAGTGCGCGCTTTGTGTATCCATATCTGG
The DNA here is from genome assembly GCA_019240655.1 of Solirubrobacterales bacterium. Classification (GTDB taxonomy): domain Bacteria; phylum Actinomycetota; class Thermoleophilia; order Solirubrobacterales; family Solirubrobacteraceae; genus Palsa-465. Next base: position 10,521 of record JAFAXX010000108.1, on the reverse strand, counting down.
CGATCGCGGTGGACGCCGGTCGCGGCGGCTCTTGTCGTTGCCGGCATCGTTCCTATCGGACTGGCATCGGCGGCATCCGCGCCCCGTCATTCCGCCCGCGAGATGAGCGATGAGTCCGGCTTCGGCCACCACCGGCCGTGGGTGTCGACCTGGGCGGCGAGTCCGCAGACCGCCATTCCGGGGACCCCGGATGCGAGTGGCTTCAACCACCAGACGATTCGCAACGTCGTCTTCACCAGCGTGAGTGGCGATCTGGTTCGCATCCGATTCACCAACACGTTCGGAGATCAACCGCTCCAGATCGGCACGGCCGCGATCGCCGTGGCCGGCAACGGTGCCGCGACCACGGGAGCGAGCGTTCCGCTCACGTTCGGCGGACAGCCGTCGGTTCAGATCCCTATCGGGGCGGAGGTGCTGAGCGACCCAGTCCGTCTACATGTGCCGGCGCTCCAGGACCTGGCGGTGAGCGTGTACCTGCCGGCGGCTACCGGGTCGGCCACCCTGCACTCGCTCGGCCGGCAGACCACCTACGTTGCCTCCGGAGACCACACCGGCGACAGCGCCGGGAGTACCTATACCACGCTCGACCAGTCGTGGTACTTCATCGACGCAGTCGATGTGCTCGCGCAGCCGCAGGTTCGGGGAACGCTCGTGGCGTTCGGAGATTCGATCACCGACGGGTTCAATTCGACGGTCAACGCCAACGCGCGGTGGCCGAATGACCTCGCGCGGCGGCTCGATTCGAGCCGCGACACGCTGGCCGTGGCCGATGAGGGGATCAGCGGCGACCGCGTCCTGACCTCCGACCTCTGCTGCGGGGTGAACGCCCTCGCCCGCCTCGATCGCGACGTGCTCGAGCGCGCCGGCGCCAAGGAGGTCATCCTGCTGATGGGCATCAACGACATCGGCTTCAGCGTCACGCCCCCCAACCCGGTGACCAACCCGCTCCCCGACGTGTCGGCGGCACAGATCATCGCCGGATATCAGCAGATCATCGCCCAGGCGCATGCGGCGGGTTTGAAGATCTTCGGCGGCACGTTGACTCCATTCAAGGGGGCTGGCTACTACTCGGTCGCCGGCGAGGCCAAGCGCGAGGCCGTCAACTACTGGATCGTGACCAGCGGGGCTTTCGACGGCGTGATCGACTTCGCCAGCGTGGTGGCCGATCCGAGCGATCCAACGATGATGGCGCCGCAGTACGACAGCGGCGACCACCTGCACCCCAACGACGCCGGCTACCAGGCAATGGCCAACGCGATCCCACTGAGGCTGCTCCTCAACGGGGCGCGGTAACCCCACGAGACCACTCACTCAAGCCGGCCCGCGGGATCCTGTCCCGCGGGCCGGCCTCGCTCCCGCTGTACCCGAAGCTGCTGCCAGTGATCGCGTTTTCCAGTTTGATGACCGTACGGGGTGGGGCCGGACGGAACACTGCGGCGGGCGCAACCGGAAACGGCAGACAGAGGGGTGGTGGCTGAACCTGTCGTGGTAGGCGGCGGGCGAGGATCTGGTGGGAGGCCCAGGCGTAGACGGCGGCGGCCTCGATCTCGGGCATCCGGTAGGGGCATATGCGGGCGCCCGCTTCTTGGTGTAGCCGGCGCGCCTTGCGGCGCGTTCGAGCTCCCGGAACTCGCGCCGGCTCTGTACACGCGGTGACGACGCCGAAGTGCCGAGGGCGGTGGGGAACTCCGGTCGCCGCGCGGGCTCGTTGGTCGTAGCCTTGGTGGGGATGATCGCGGTACGAAGCCCGGCTTCAGGCCGGTGCGTGACCCCGCTGCCACCGAACACCCACAACCCCAGGAGGGGCCGATGCCGGGCCTGAGCGGACGATGGTCCACCGTTGTCAAAGCGAAGATTTCACACCTGCTCGACCGGGCCGAGGAGCCAGCGGAGACGCTGGATTACAGCTACGAGACGCAGCTCGAGCAGCTGCAGAACGTCAAGCGGGGGATCGCTGACATCGCGACGGCCAAGAAGCGCCTGCAGTCGCAGGAGACAAACACCAACGAGCAGATCGCCAAGCTTGACGACCAGGCGCGCCAGGCGATGGCCGCGGGGCGTGAGGAGCTGGCGCGGGCCGCGCTTGAGCGCAAGCAGCTGGCCCAGGGAGAGATGCAAGCACTCGATCAGCAGGTGGCGCAGCTCGAGGACCAGCAGCAGAAGCTGATCGAATCCGAGAAGAGGCTGCAAGCCAAAGTGGAGACGTTTCGGACCCAGAAGGAGGTCGTCAAGGCGGAGTACTCGGCCGCTGAGGCTCAGGTGCGCGTCTCCGAGGCCGCTACCGGGGTCGGTGAGAAGATGGCCGACGTCGGACTGGCGACGCAGCGAGCGCTGGAGAAGACCGAGAACATGAAGGCGCGCGCGGACGCAGTCTCGGAGCTCGAGGCGGCGGGCACGTTCGAAGACCTCGCGCAGCTCGGGCCGCCGCAAGAGGACATCGACCGCCAGCTCGAGCAGCTCGGACGCTCGAGCGCGGTCGACGAAGATCTCGCAAAGCTCAAGGCCGAGCTGGGGCAAGACGCAAAACCTGCGCCTCAGCTCGATGCGGGCGCGCCGGCCGAGGAGACCCAGCGAGGCGCGCCGGCCAAGGAGACGGAGCAGTGAGACGCCACGCGGGCGCTCCTCGAGCGCCAGTCAGCTGCGGCCCCGAGGGTTCGCGGAGGCGGTTCCGGCGGCTCTGAACGCGGCCGTGAGGACAGACAATCGGCTCGGCCCCGATGACGACTACCGGCCTAAGCCAAGAGAGGGCATGGCGGTGAACACCATCCACGTTGCGGTACCACGTCAGGCGGTGTGGTCGGTTCTCGCTGACCCGCGGCTGTATGCAAACTGGGTGGTCGGCACCAGCGCGACCCGGGCGGTCGACGGGCAGTGGCCTGGCCGTGGGGAGTGTCCTTCACCACGCTCAAGTGATCCGGATAAGCGACATCACGAGGGTGGTCGAGAGCGTTCCTCTGTCGCGGCTGGTCATGATTGCGCAGATTCGGCGGCTGGCCGTCATGAACGTGAGCGTCGAGCTACACGAGCACGGCGGCGAGACGGATCTCGAGCTACGTGAGGAGCCCGTTCGGTGGCGCCGCGGCGATCCTCCCGAAGGCGTTATTGGAGTGGCGGATTCGAATTCGCAATCAGGAAAGCGAGCGGCGGCTAAAAGCGCTTGCGAGCTCGGACATCGCCTGGCTCTTCAGGACGGCCAGACGGTCCGTGAGCCGCTACCAGAGCGTCCCCGGCTCTAATTCTGTCGTATCGGCAGCACCTATGCTCGCGCCGGCATCGTCGCGGCGGACCGTCGTGCCGCCAGGGGCAGCAGCAGTACGGCGATGAGGATCACCAGCGGGCTGGTGCCCACGTCGGTTGCCTGTCCGGTGAAGAGGCCACCGAACCCCTCGGCCAGCAACCAGAACGTAAGTGACAGTGCGATCGAGGCGAGCAACGCCATCCGCGTCCCGCGCGCGAACAGGACACTGAGCGCGATCCCCGCCGAGATCACCGCGAGTACGACGGCCACAGTCGCGCCCGAACCCTGGAACAGGCGTGCAGCGTTGGAGTGCAAGCTGGTGAGCCAGCCTCCGCCCGACGGGGCACCCGCGAGCGTGCCGCTGATCGCATTGGCACCGGCGTTCTCTGGGAACAGCCATAGCGCGGCGGCGGCCAGCCACAGCGCTGCCCACACGAGCCGCGCGCCACGTTCGCCAAGCACCCCGAAGCTCGGATCGGTGTGATCCGGCCGCGCCGTGCGCGGCCAGGCGAGGAGGCCGGCAACGATGTACATCGGGGCGCTACCGAGGATCCCCACTGACGGGTTGGGTGTCTGGTGGGCAAACAGGAACCCAAGGCCTTCCCCGGTCAGCCACACGTTCAGTGCCCAGACGAACGAAAACAAGAGCGCCGGCTTGACCATGCGCCCCGCCAAGAGCGCGACTCCGATCGAGACTTCCGCCAGAACGGCTACCACTACGAAGATCCTCTGATCGGGGCGGATCAGATTGCCGAGCCAGGTGATCGGATGTCCGATGACTCCGGGTTGGCCGGTCGCGTTCGGATCGATCACCCCGCTGACGAAGTGCGAGAAGAAGAACGGCTGCAGCTTGAGCAGGCCGTCGATGCACCAGATCATGCCCAGCGCGATCTGCCCGACACGGGATGGTGAGCCAGTTGCGGATGAGAGCGCTGAACGCGGAGCAGAAGTCGCCGAGCTGCGGACGCGTAGGAGGGGGAAGGAAAAGGACACGGGGGGATTTCCTCGGTCGAATGATTGGGAGCCTGTCCCCCCACAGACACCGTTACATTCGCCTTCCTTCCCGATCGTCATCCCGTGTCTCGGGGCGCTAGCGGCCGGCGATTAAGGCGCCCGGCTGGCCGGCCTCCGCGGGAAGGAAAATCGAGCCGAGGGCGTCGGTTGTATCGAACCCGTTTACCACGGGCGGTCATACCGCCCGCCCCGTCCAGTAGATCAAGGAGTCACTAATGATAGGTCAAGGTCATCCTTTGCCTTCAATCCAGCGTGGCGAGGGAAGCGTGAGCTTGCCGGGGCCGAAACTCGGCCCGGCACTTAAGGTGGCGCTCGGGGCGCTCCTTGCCGTGCTGCTGCTCAGCCCGGCGCTGGCCCGAGCCGACAGTACGCCGTTCCTGAACCAGGTGCCGAAGGAGGTGCTGCCGCTCGCTACCACTGTGCCGGCCAACGGTGACCAGAACCCCTACGGGATCGTCACCGTGCCGTCGAGTATCGGATCGCTGCATCGCGGCGACCTGCTGGTCAGCAATTTCAACGACAACCAGCCCAACGGCGGCCAGCAGGGGACAGGCACGACGATCGTGCAGATCCCGCCCGGCGGCAGCACGGGCGCTGCAGGGACCGCCTCGGTGTTCGCGAAGATCAACCCGAACGTCCTCCCAGGCGGCGTCGGGCTCACCACGGCACTCGCAGTCACGCCGAACGGCTTTGTGTTCGTGGGCGACCTGCCGACATCGGACGGCACATCCGCCACCGCGAAGGCCGGAGGCATTCTGGTGCTCAACAGCCACGGCCAGGTGATCGAGACAATCTCCGGCGGCCCGATCAACGGTCCGTGGGACATGACTGCCGCCGAACACGGTGACATCACAACGCTGTACATCACCAACGTGCTGAACGGCACCGTGGCCAACTCGCCCAACGTCGTGCACGATGGCACCGTGGTGCGGCTGTCGCTCCTGACGATCCCGGGCACGCGCCCGAGCGTCCTCGACGAGGACGTGATCGCCAAGGGCTTCCCCGAGCGCACCGACCCCACCGCGCTGGTGATCGGACCCACCGGCGTGGCGCTCGGCAGCAACGGCTCCCTATACGTCGCCGATACGCTCGATAACCGCATCGCGGCGATCCCGGACGCCGCCACCCGCGAGCAACCGATCAGCAACGGCGGCCTGACCGTCTCATCGGGTGGCGCGCTCAGCGGACCGCTCGGCATGACTCTCGCTCCCAACGGCGACATCCTGACCGCCAACGGCGGCAACGGCAATATCGTCGAGACGAGCCCAAGCGGCCACCAGGTCGCCACCGTCAGCGCGGACAACGCCAGCGCCCCCGGCGGCGCCGGTGTGCTGTTCGGCCTCACGGCTTCACCGTTCACCAACAGCCTGTACTTCGTCGACGACGGGATCAACGCAGTCGGGGAGTTCGCACGCTGACGATCCCTCGGTGGGACCGGCCCACGGGCCGGTCCCACCCAATCCAACCTGGATCCACCGCTTCCCCGGTAATTCCCTTTTCCCTGTAATTCACCGGTCGTTTTGTGTTGCTTGGCTTTGGTCTAGCCCGAGCGAAGGTCGGATAGACGCCAGGAGATGCCTATCTGACCGTAAAGTGCGGATCCCAGGTGAGTCAGGCGAGTTATGCATGAACCGCCGCCGGCGCGGGTCACCGGTCGGACTCTGTCATCCGCACGCCTGGGTTCCGCGCGAGTGCCCGTTGTACTTGCCGGGGCACTCACGACGGTTGTCTGGGCGTGCGCCGCCCGTCGCGGTTCTTTGCAACGCTCCGTCAGGTCGGCGAGGCGGGTGTCAGGCGCCGACACCCGCGGCGTCGTCAGAGGCGCCTCGACAGCGACAGCGCGACGCGTCCAGCGGCCGCGATCGCCACACCCACCGCCGCGACGCCGGCCGTGATGCGCAGGGCGCCCGCCGTGAGCGGTTCGACGCCCAGCGCCGCCCCGGCCTGTGTGAGCGACAGCATGAACGCGGCGACGAGCGCGACGAGCGCCCACACCGGGAACGCGACGTTACGCCGCAGCGGCAGACCCGGCCGGGCGCGCAGGCTCCACGCGATCGCCACGTTCGCGATGAGCCAACCGGCCACGGCGGCCGCGATCGCCATGCCGGCGCCGGACCGGGCGTGGACGAGGAGAAACGCGGGGAGCACCGCCGCGGTGAGCGCCGCGGCCGTGAGCCCGATCGCGGAGAGCTGCGTGCCGTCGAGGAACCGGCGGGCGGGATCACGCGGGGGGCGCTCCATCGTCCCCGGCGCTGTCGGCTCGGAGACGAAGGCGACCGACGCGCCGACATCCATGAACAGCTCCAGCACGACGATGTGCACGGGGTGAAACGGGGCGGCCAGCCCAAAAGCCAGTGGTACGGCGATGACCGCGACCAGCGCGATCTTCGCGCCCAGGTAGAAGGCGACCGCGCGCCGCAGCTGGGAGGCCAGCCCGCGACCGCCCTCGACCGCGCCGACGATCGTCGGGTACGCGTCATCGACGAGCACCAGGTCGGACGCCTCGCGGGCGAGGTCGGTTCCGCGCGCCCCCATCGCGATCCCGACGTTCGCCGCGGCGAGGGCCGGCGCGTCGTTGACGCCGTCGCCGGTGACGGCGACCGCCTCGCCACGGTCCTGGAGGATCCGGACGAGGCGCAGCTTGTCCTCGGGCGTGGCGCGCGCGATGACGGCTTCGCCGCGCAGCCGCCCCGCGAGCTCCTCGTCGTCGAGGGTGTCGAGCGGCGCGCCGCCGTGCAGGACCTCGGGAGCGCGGACGCCGGCCTCGCGCGCCGCCGCGGCGACCGTCTCGGGGTGGTCGCCGCTGACGACGATCGTCCTCACCCCGGCGTGGGCGAGCTCTGCCACGGCATCGCCGACACCGGCGCGCAAGGGATCACTGAACGCGGCCAGTCCGGCGAAGTCGAGCTCGGCCTCGGCGTCTGCGGCGTCGCCGGGAACATAGGCGGCACGGCGCTCGGCGACCGCGATGATCCGCAGCCCGTCGTCAGCAAGCCGCGCGACGCGCGCGAGCACCGACGCCCGCTCGGTCTCGGACATCGCGCACGCATCGAGGACAGCCTCCGGCGCTCCCTTCACGGCCACCCACGCGCCGCCGGGGTCGCGCCACACCGCGCTCTCGCGCCGGCGCACCGGATCGAACGGGTAGCGCGCGAGGCGTTCCCGCGACGCCGGGTCACCGGCGGCCTCGACCAGCGCGCGATCGACGGGGTCCTCCGCGGGCGCGGCCCCGTGCGCGGCCGCCGCCGCACCGAGCACGCGTTTGCGATCGCCGTCGATGCGTTCGATCAGCAGCCGGTTCTCGGTCAGCGTCCCGGTCTTGTCCGCGAGCAGCACGGTGATGGCGCCGACGGCCTCGGCGGCACGCAGCCGCCGCAGCAGGACGCCGCGCTGCGCGAGGCGCAGGCCGCCGAGCGCGACGAGCACCGTCACGAGGATCGGCAACTCCTCGGGGATCGTCGCGAATGCGAGCGTCAGACCGTCGAGCAGCATCTCGCGCGGAGGCTGGCCCCGAAGGACCCCCAGGAGCGGCACCAGCACGCACGCCGTCACCGCAACGATCAGCGCTGCGCGCGCCAGCTCGGCCATCGCGCCCTGGAGAGGGGTGGGCGGCTCCTTGGCCTGTGCGACGAGCCGGCCGACACGCCCGATCTCGGTCTCGTCGCCCAGCGCGACGACAACCCCCTGGCCGGCGCCGGCGACCACCGCGGTGCCCGCGTGCAGCATCGACGACCGCTCGGCGAGCGGCGCGTCGGCGTCCACCGGATCGGGTCCCTTCGCGGCCGTCACCGGCTCCCCTGTCAGCCTGGACTCATCGGTGGCCAGGCCCTCGGCCTCGACGACGCGGGCGTCGGCCGCGACGACGCTGCCGGCCTCGACGAGCAGCACGTCGCCGACGACGAGTGCGCCGACCGGAACCGCCACCGCGACGCCGGCGCGCCGGACGAGGGCGTTGGGGGCGCTGAGTTCCCGGAGCGCCTGCAGCGCGCGCTTCGCACGGACCTCCGAGATCGCCTCGACGGCGCTGACGAGCACGATCACCGAGAAGATCGCGATCGCGTCGCGAAGCTCTCCGAAGACCGCCGAGAGTACGCCCACGACGACCAGTAGCAGCTGAAGCGGCTCCACCACCGACTCGACGATTTCGCCCAAGACGGCCGCGGTCTTGCCGCGTTCGGTCCGGACCGCCGCCGTGCGCCGCTGCGCGACCTCCTCGGGCCTCAGCCCGCCTGGGCGGCTGCCGGTGCGCTCCCACACGACCGCCGGCGGTTCGGCGTGGACCGGGACCGCCGGCGCCCGGTCGGCGCGTGACGACGCGGGCGTTGCGCTGAGCACGAAACGAATGATACGTCGCCTCGGGAACGGTGCGAGACGTCTGGGATCATGGTCGCCCTGTGGCTCGCGACTGGTTGCTGATCACCGTCTCGACCCCGCCCGGCGGGACTTCGACACTCCGCGTCTACGCTTGGCGCAATCTGCGCAGCCTCGGGGCTCACTACCTGCAACAGTCCGTGTGCCTGCTCCCGGCGACGCCGAAGACCACCCGCGCCTCAGCGCGCCTCGTGACCCGGCTGCGCGCGGAGGGCGGCCACGGCGAGATGCTTCGCATCCGCCTGACGGACTTCAAGCAGGAGGCCGCGGTCATCGACGCGATCCAGCGCGAGCGGACCGACGAGTATCGCGAGGTCGTCGAGCGCACGCGGCAGTTCCACGAGGAGCTCCAGCTCGAGCGCCGCCGCGGCCGCGCCACGTACACCGAGCTCGAGGAGTCCGACGCCGACCTCGCCCGCCATCAGAAGTGGCTGGCCGCGATCCGTGCGCGCGACTACTTCGAGGCGCCCGGGGGCCAGGAGGCCGCCGCGCCCGTCGCGTCGTGCGAGGAGGCACTCGCACGGTTCGAGAGTGAGGCGCTGTCCGCGGAGCTCGACGAGTCCGCGCTCGACAGCCGGCGGGGACTGCGCGCGGTCGAGAAAGGCAACGACTGAAGCACCTCGGCCCTATCTCACGGGACGGTGCGGCGACTCCGATCGGGAGCGGGACGGCTGAATCGGCTCGCCGGCTTCGGGCCGGCGTGTTGGTTCAGTTGGAGTCGTAGGCCGCTTGCGCAACGGCTAGCGCGCGCGCCGCTCGACGTCGGCCAGCCGGGCCGCGATGAGCTTCTCCACGAGCGACTTGGGCAGAGTCTGGTCGACCGGGAAATGCAGCGAGCTCTTCGTCATCATGTAGCCGTCGAGGTCATCGGCGAGCTGCGGGAGCACCGAGCCGCTGAACGGCAGGTAGCTCAGGTGATCTCTGAACGCGGCAAAACCCGCGACGATCCTGCCGCGCACACGGAAGGCGGGAACGCGATAGGAGATCAGCTGCTCTGCGTCGGGGACGATCTCGAGGATCGTGCGGCGGAGCGCCTCGAGCGTGCTGCGCTTGGGCTCCTCGACGCTACGCAGATACTCGTCAACCTCCTGAGTCGACACCGCGGCGCAGTTTAGGCGGATCCGACGGCGACCGATCCGTGGGGCGAGGTCTGCCTGCGGCATCTCGCCGTCCGTAAGAGTCGGCACCGCCGATGCTCGTGGCCATAGGCTCTGTATGCATGTCCCGCGCGACCGAGGATCGGAACCGTCGGATGCGCCGGGCGCGCGACACGATGGATCGAGCCTTCGCGCAGCCGCTCGATGTGCAAGCGCTGGCGCGGGTGGCGCATGTCTCACCGGCTCACTTCAGCCGGCAGTTCCGCGCCATATCCGGCGAGTCGCCCCAGCGGTATCTGCAGGGCCGCCGGGTGGAGCGAGCGATGGAGCGGCGGGGTGATCTTCCAGACCGACGACTGCCGCGGCACTTACGAGAAGTTGACCGCCGCCGGCGTCGAGTTCACCCAGGAGCCAATCGAGCGCTTCTATGGCACCGACTGCGCGCTGCGCGATCCGTTCGGTAACCCGATCCGCTTCACCCAGCCGCCCGACGGACCCGTCGTCATCCCGTCAGCCGACGAGCTCCGAACGCAGACCTAGGTCGTTCCCACGCAGCGCACCCGACGTGCATGGCGCTCTCAGACGCTGTCGTCAGGACGTTGAGCGCCGGCTGCGCGGGCCAGGTCCGGACCTTCCCGTGTCGGCCGCGGTTACCGCTCGAGGTAGGCGGCGAGGTTGGCCAGTGAGGAGCCTAGTCCGGCGGCGTGGTCCTCCGCGGAGATACCGGCCGGGACGTGATCGGCACGGATGTCGACGCGCGTCCCGGCCGCGACCGCGGTGAGTGCCCACGTCATGGTCATG
>JAFAXX010000090.1 GCA_019240655.1 Solirubrobacterales bacterium | reverse complement strand
GTCTCGCACCTCGGCCGGCCGAAGGGCAGAGATCCCGCGCTATCGATGCGGCCGGTGGCCGACCGCCTGGGTGCCCTCGCCGGCGCTCCGGTTCAACTCGCGCCGGCCGTGACCGGACACCATGTGCGGGACCTGATCGAGCGCCTCGAGCCAAGCCAGATGCTGATGCTGGAAAACGTCCGCTTCGAGCCGGGCGAGACCGACAATCTGCCCGCGCTCGCCTCAGCGCTGGCCGAGGTGGCGGACGTGTATGTCGATGATGCCTTTGCGACTGCTCACCTGGCCCACGCGAGCACGGCGGGGGTGGCTCACCATCTCCCGTCTGCGGCTGGACGCCTGCTGGAGCGCGAGCTCCACGCCCTCGGCGTGATCGAGCAGCGACCAGCGCGACCTCTGGTAGCGATCCTCGGCGGCGCGCGGGTACGCGAGAAGCTCGAGGTCGTTCGTCGTCTCGACACGCTTGCCGACACCGTCTGTATCGGCGGCGCGCTCTGCTTCCCTTTCCTTGCCGCGCGGGGCCACACCGTCGGGTACTCCCTGTCTCCGAGGGAGGACATCGAGGCCGCACGCGCGTTCATCGCACGCAATGGGTCGACCTCTCGACTCGTCCTTCCGAGCGATCTGGTGCTTGCACGGTGGCGGCATAACGACGAACTTCTTACACGTTCACTGCATGGAGTCGAAGTACCCGACGGCTGGATGGCACTTGACATCGGTACGGAGACCTTAGCTCGGTACGCCGAGCAGATCGCTGCGGCGGGAACTGTGTTCTGGCACGGCCCGATGGGCCGCTTCGAGCTCCGGCAATTCGGCGCCGGCACCCGCACGATCGCCGACGCCGTCGCATCGACGTCGGCGGCGACGGTGGTCGCCGGCGGAGAGACCCGCGCGGCGCTCACCCGCTTCGGGCTGGACGACCGAGTGAACCACATCTCCGGCGGGGGCACCGCGATGCTCGAATGGCTGGCCGGTCGAGAGCTACCGGGGGTACAACCGTTGCTGCACGACGCGAGGACGCCCATGGCGCCCGCGACGAGGCGTCGACACGCGACCGACCACCCAAGCGGCGGCCAGCCTGCCGACTCCCCGGGGGCGTGCTACTGACCGACGGTAACGGCCTCGTCGCTCGCGGCCGCGGGCGTCTCCCCGCGGTGAAGCTTTGCCTTCAGGTCACCGACCTTCGCAGTGATGGCTGCGCGTCGTGCTCGTGGGGTGCCCGGAGCAGCGCTTTACGGGCTTCCCACTTGGCCGTTGCTCGGGCTCCTCCGCGTCACGCGCTTTGAGTGATCTGCGAACCGCGTGTCTGCTGGCGGTGGCGACTCGGCGACGTGGTCGACGTGAACCTGGACGCACGCGAGGTGACCGCCGAGCTGACGCGTCGGGCGCTCACTACGTACTTCCGAACGGTCGACCCCGCGCAGGCACGTGTCATCTGCTACCTCGAGCGCGCTCAACCCCCGGGCCCTCGGGGCGGCGAGCCGGACCGGAACACGGGCGGAGGCGCTGACCGCGCCGGCTGAGTGACCTTACCTCGCCGCGAGCTGCAGCAGAGGTGACGTCTGCGCACTTGCGGCTGGACGCGTGAAGCGAACGCCCCTGTCCGCTCGCGTTCATCCACCCAAGCGCCTGTTACGAGGATGTTCGTCCACGCGAAGCTACGCCGCCGCCGGCCGCGCAAGCGCCGCCAGGTCGGCGGCAGCCGCCTCCTCGGAGTCGAGCGCCGCCACATATGACGCGTAGGCGAAGATCCGCATCTCCGGCTCGGTATGAAGGAATCTTTCCCAGCGAGCCGCGACGAGTTGCGCCGCCGCACGCCACCTCTCCAGCGCCTTGAGCGGAATGCGCGACGGTTGTGACTGGGTGATGGGCATCTGATCTCTCCTTGCCTGAACGGGTTCTGCCTTACGCTTCAGCAGGATCGCGTCGCGCCAGGTGAGTTGTCGTCACGCGGAACGGATGATTCGAAGGGCGGTGTTTGCGCCGCGGGCTTGCATGCACGAGAGCCGCTGTGGCTGCCGCGCGAGCGACTGCGAGGCTGGGCACCGGCCCGCCAGGGCGCCCGCGCTCAGTCGGCTACTACCGCCAGGCGATACGCCGCTTCGCCGGCATGAATACGCTGGATGTGTGGTACGCGCGTGTAAGCGTCCGCGATCCCCCGGAGCTGTTGTGCTCACTTGGGAGCAGACCGAGAGGAGGTCGGCTCGAGAAGACGGTTGAAGGGTCGGCGCAAGGACGGCGGCTGACGCGGGCCGCCTTTGACGTCTTCGTCGGGGGGTTGCGTTAACTGATTGCGCGTGGACGCTGGCCCGCGCCCACGCGCACTCAGGCGGCTCGATCGCGGTCGCCGGCTACCTTGTTGGCGGCGATTTCCGCAGCGAGCTCATATTCGGCGCCCCGAGCCTCTGCTCCTAGTCCAGGTACTCGTCTTGGCTCGGGTCGCGGAGCTCGCGGGACCGTTCGTGTGCCGTGTGGGCGCTCATGTGATCCTCTGAATGGGGTTGCGCTTCAGACACTGGCCGCGGAGTCGCCCTCGCCGTGGTGAACCTTGGCCTTGAGCTCGTCGACCTTTGCGTTGACGGTCGCTTTGTTGTGCTCGTGGCGCGCGCGGATGAGCTCCTTGCGGGCTTCGTGTTTGGCTTTGCGTTGGGCCTCTTCCGCCGCCGCGATCTCGGCCTCGACCTCGGCTACCGGCCGGCGCAGAACCGTGCCGCCGACTTCGGACATGGCCGCGTCGACGACTTCGGGGCTCTGCTCGGCGATCACGGCCAGGAGCGCGGTGCGACCGGCCTGGACCGAGCTGGAGATCGCCGCCAGGGCCGAGTCGGTTTCCTCGTACTCGTCCAGGTCGAACAGGGAGCCGACCATCAGGCCGGTCGCCCCGCCGATGAGCACGCCAAGTGGGCCGCCGATGATCCCGAGCAACAGGCCCATGAGGCCTCCGCTCGCGGTGCCGAGCGGGTACCCCGACTCGGTGGCGTCCTTCTCGACCAGCTGTCCGTCCTCGCCGCGGACGACGACGACGGCCTCCTGGACGCCGACTCGCTGCTGGGAGTCGAGCTCCTTGAGCAGCGTGAGGGCGTGGTATGCCTCGTGATCGTTGTCGAAGGAGACGGCGATCACGTTGTGGCCGTCCCACATACTGGTGGTCGGCTCGTTGGATGTGAGGGGTTGATTGCTCATGAGACGCAGAGTGGCGGACGGGTGGGTGATCGGGCGTCACGCATTTCCGATGATCGGCGTCGCCCGGCGGGATGACCGCGACGGCTGTGAGCACGCGAGCGGCGGATCATCCAAAACGCGTGATGACTGCTCACCCGTCCCGCGAGTGAGGTACGGCACTCGGCCCGTCGACCAAGAGGAGAACCGGTGGCCCCTGTGGAGAACGTTGAATACCGCGGACGTACCGTGCCGAAGGGCGCCGGCGCTCCAGGGAGCATGCCGGACCGATCGCCGTTCACTCCGATCGCGAACTACGGCTTCCTGTCCAACTGCCATACTGGCGCGCTCGTGGCTCCGGACGGCACGGTGGACTGGCTGTGCGTCCCACGCTTCGACTCATCGAGCGTGTTCGGGGCGCTGCTCGATCGTGGCGCTGGCGGCTTCCGGTTCGCACCGTTCGGGATCAACGTCCCGAGCGACCGGATCTATGAGCCCGGCACGAATTCGCTCGTCACGTCGTGGAAGACGGGCACGGGGTGGGTGGTTGTGCGCGACTCGCTGACGATGGGACGCCGCCGCGGAGCGGACACTGTCACACCTCACACCCGACCGCCCGCGGACGAGGACGCCGACCACACGCTCGTGCGGACCGCCAGCTGCATCGGGGGGACGGTCGAGATCGATCTCGTGTGCGAGCCGGCGTTCGATTACGGTCGCGTGCCGGGCGCCTGGACGCTAAGCGACGACGGCCATCGCGCCGAGGTCGAGGGGGCCGATCAGGCGCTCCGGCTCGAGACTGACATGCTGCTCGGCATCGAAGGCGGCCGGGCTCGGGCCCGCCATGTGCTGCGGGCCGGCGAGACAGTGTTCTGCGCGCTCGCCTGGAGTGATGAAGCCCGTGTGCCCGGCACCGTCGACGAGGCGGTTGAGCAGCTCGACGCGACGACGGGTTTCTGGCGAGACTGGCTCGCGCGCGCTTTCATCCCCGATCATGAGTTTGGGCCGCTCATCCAGCGCTCGGCGCTGACGATCAAGGGCCTCACCTACATGCCCACGGGCGCGGCCGTCGCGGCGCTGACCACCTCGCTGCCCGAGACACCTGGCGGCGAGCGCAACTGGGACTACCGCTACACGTGGATCCGCGACTCGACCTTCCTGCTGCGGGCGCTGCACTACTTGCTCCTCGATTGGGAGGCTGACGAGTTCATGCAGTTCATGGCCGATGTCGAACGCGACGACGATGGCGGACTGCAGATCATGTACGGGATCGACGGTCGCCGAGAGCTGACCGAATCGGTTCGCGACGACCTCTCCGGATACGACGGCGCGTATCCCGTCCGCGTCGGTAACGGCGCGTTCGACCAGCGGCAGAACGACGTCTACGGCGCTGCGCTCGACACGGTCCTGCTGCACAGCCGTCGCAGCCAGCGGATCCCGCGGCGCCTGTGGCCGCTCGTGGAGGCGCAGGCTGAGTGCGCCACGCGGATCTGGCAAGACCCCGACCAGGGCATCTGGGAGGCGCGCGGCAAGCCGCAGCACTACGTATCTTCGAAGCTGATGTGCTGGGTCGCGCTCGACCGCGCAGCCCGACTCGCGAAGATTCGCGGCGATAACGAACTTGCCGCGCGCTGGACGCAGACCGCCTCCGAGATCAAGGCGGACATCCTGGAGCACGGAGTGGATGAGCGCGGCGCTCTGCGCCAGCACTACGAGACCGACGCGCTCGACGCCTCGACGCTCTTGGCAGCGATCTTCGGATTCCTGCCGCGCGACGACGCCAGGCTTCGCGCCACCGTGCTGGCCGTCGCCGACGAACTGAGCGAGGATGGCTTCGTGCTTCGCTACCGCACCGAGCAGACCGACGATGGCCTGGCAGGTAAGGAAGGCACCTTCGTCATCTGCTCCTTCTGGCTCGTGTCGGCGCTGGCCATCATCGGCGAGATGCAGCGGGCCAGGGCACTGATGGAGCGCCTCGTCCGGGTGGCGTCTCCGCTCGGCCTGTACGCCGAGGAATTCGACGTCGAGACCGGCAGACATCTCGGCAACTTCCCTCAGGCCTTCTCGCACCTCGCGCTGGTGGAGGCCGCCGCGCGGATCATCGTCGCCGAGAGCCTGGCGGAGGAGGCGGGACCGTGACCAGGGGCAGCGCCCGCAGATCGAGATGGCAGCTTGTCCGCGCCACCGAGCGTCGGCTGACGCGACGCTGGACGCACCCATTGCCGCGGCCAGCCGACCAGCTGCTGGTAATGCTCAGCCGAGCCGCCGATCGCTCGGCGCTTTGGGGTGTGCTTGCGGCCGGGGCGGCGTCGTTCGGGGGCACACGCGGCAGGCGCTCGGCCGGCCACGGGCTCCTCGCGATCGCTGTCGCGTCCGCGACCGTGAACGGGCCAATGAAGCTGTTGTTCGCTCGCCGGCGGCCGGACTCGCCGCGTCGGCTTCGCCGCATGCCGCGTACTTCGTCCTTTCCATCGGGGCATTCGGCGTCTGCTTTCGCGTTCGCCGTTGCCGCCACCCGGGAGCTGCCTGAGGCTGGGGTTGTGCTATTCCCGCTCGCTGCCGGCGTCGCCTACTCGAGGGTCTACCTCGGCGTGCACTACCCGGGCGATGTCATCGCAGGTGGCGCATTTGGCGCCGCGGTGGGAACGGCGGCGCGCGCGGCGGTGCGAAACCTCCGCCTCGACCTGAGCACCGTTCCGGGATCCTGCGCCAGGTCGCCGCTGCCCTCGGAGGCGGTCCTGGTGACGAGCCCTCACGCGGGCCGCAGCCGCAAGCTCGCGCGTGCCCGACGGGCCCTCGAAAAGCACCGAATCCATGTGGCGGAGGAGCTCGAGATCGAGCACCTCGATCGACTTCCGGAGCTCCTGCGGACCGCGGACGCGGAGCCACGACTGGTAATCGCGGCGGGGGGTGACGGTACCGTCGGGTCAGTCGCCGGTCACCTGGCCGGCGCCGACAACCCGCTCGGCATCTTGCCGCTTGGGACCGGAAACGACTTCGCGCGGTCGCTTGACATTCCGCTGACCCCGCGCCGGGCCGCAAGCTTACTGAGCGCCGGCGAAATCTCGCGTGTCGACCTCGGCCGCCTCACCCGCCCCGCCGTGCCGCCAAAGTACTTCGCGCATGCCGCGACCGTCGGCCTCAACGTCGACTTCGCGAAGCTGGCCACCCGCGCATCGGTGCGCGGACGGCTCGGCCGTCTCACCTACCTGGCGGCAGCGGTCTATGCCGTACGCGAGAGGACCACCTTCACATGCACTCTGCAGCATGACGGCGTCGCCCACGAAATGGACCTGTTGCAGCTCTCACTGATCAGCGCCCCCGTTATCGGCGGCGCGCTCGGGCTGACCGTGAAAAACCCTCGCCGCGCCAAGCATCGGCTCGACGTGCTCGCCGTCGAGGACGTCCCGCCTCCGAAGATGCTTCGCGCGGGGCTGTTTCTGCTGATGGGCATCAACCGCCCGGTTGCTGGCGTCCGCGCGCTGCAAGTCGAGCGAATCGCGGTCGACACCCCGCGTCCGCTGGGCTTGTCCCTGGACGGCGAGCTCGACGGAAGCATCCCCGGGCAGTTCGAAGTGGTCGCCGGTGCCCTTCGGGTGATCGTGCCCCGCCGGTCCTAACGAGTCGACCCCGACGCGTGCGCGACGGGGCCTGCGCCGAAGCCCGGTCCTTTCGAGCCAGTGGCGGGTCACTAATCGAGGGGGCTGTGATGACCGTGGTTTCGTTGGTGATTCCGCCGACGCCGGCGGGAGTTGGGAGACCGCCTCGACGTGGGCGTTGCTCTCGTCCTCGTGCTTTACCTCGGACCCTTACTGCCGCTCGACGCTGGTGGAAGCTTCCAACGCTGCCGCGCAGGGACCATGCCATGTCGTTCGGAGACGCCACCTCCGCGGGGGGCGATCGTCCTGCTCGCGCGTGACGCGGATCTCTTCGTCGTGTCGATCGGACTTCGCGAAGCCTGAGCAGGCGGGCGGGGCGATGACGGGTCATCACGCGATTTGCGTGACTCACGTTCGGGTCCGCGAACGCGCGTTGCCGGCCCAGCGTCCGTTTGCCCACAATCACTCGAAATGCGTGACGACGCCTCACTGCACTGACGAGCACTGTGTCGGGCATCTACTCAGCACTGGAGGAGTGAGCAATGTCGCAATTGAATAGCCAGCCCAACCAGCCCGATCAGCGCGAGTCGCCCGCGTCCACCCAGACGACCGGCAGCGACTCTCGTCCGCCGTGGCGTGTCGAAGGCGCGCGGCCGCCGGGTACGACGGGTCGACGTCCGCCAGCCAAGCGGCCGAGCGCGTGGGTGCTCCTCGCCGTTCTGTTGGCGCTTGACTGGATCCTGGTGCTCGCGTACCAGCCGACGACTCCGGTGCGCGTAACCGTCCCCTATAGCTACTTCGTTTCGCAGATCGACGCGACCAACGTCGCGGCGGTTAGTGCACAGGGTTCGACCATCCAGGGGACGCTGCGCCATTCGATCACCTACCCGGCGCAGAACGGAACGAGGACGACCTTGGTCAAGACCGAGCGCCCGGCGTTCGCCGACGACAATCTGTTCGGACAACTCCTGAGCGACGGCGCGGTAGTGAGCGCCAAGCCGGTCAGCTCCGGTTCGGGGCTGTGGCTAACGCTCCTCGGCGGTGTGCTCCCGACCCTGCTGCTGCTCGGGTTCTGGGCGTTGATCATCCGGCGCACCTGGGGCCAGACGACCCAGGGCGGCGCAATGTTCGGCATGGGGCGATCGAAGGCTCACAAGTACGAGGCCACCGCGCAACGGACGACATTCGCCGACGTCGCCGGCATCGACGAGGCGACGGACGAGCTGGCCGAGGTGGTCGACTTTCTCAAGCACCCGGATCGCTACCGGCGCCTGGGCGCTCAGATCCCGCACGGCGTGCTGCTCAGCGGCCAGCCCGGGACGGGCAAGACGTTGCTGGCGCGCGCCGTCGCCGGGGAGGCAAACGTCCCCTTCTACTCGGTCTCGGCCTCGGAGTTCGTGGAGATGGTCGTTGGAGTGGGTGCCAGCCGCGTCCGTGACCTGTTCGAGCAGGCCAAGAACGATGCGCCGTCGATCATCTTCATCGACGAGCTCGACGCGATCGGGCGCTCGCGCACCTCAGGCGCGATGAGCGGCTCCAACGACGAGCGCGAGCAGACGCTGAACCAGCTCCTCACCGAGATGGACGGGTTCACCGGCAGCGAGGGGGTGATCGTGCTGGCGGCGACCAACCGTCCGGAGATCCTCGATTCGGCGCTGCTGCGCGCCGGCCGGTTCGATCGCCGGATCACGGTCAACCCGCCGGACCAGGAGGGCAGGCTGAAGATCCTCCAGGTGCACACGCGCAACGTTCCGCTTCAAGACCCCGCGGATCTGGAGGCGATCGCCGCGAGCACGCCGGGGATGGTCGGAGCCGATCTGAAGAACCTGGTCAACGAGGCGGCGCTCAGCGCCGCGCGGCGTGATGAAACGTCCGTCTCACGGGCGGACTTCACGGACGCGCTCGAGCGCATCACGATCGGTGCCGCGCGGCGGATCGTGATTTCACAGGAAGAGCGTCGGCGCACTGCCTATCACGAGTCCGGTCACGCCCTCCTTGGCATGCTGCAGCCCGGCGCCGACCCGGTGCGCAAGATCTCAATCATCCCGCGGGGCCAGGCGCTCGGGGTCACTTTCCAGAGCCCCGAGTCCGACCGCTATGGCTACGGCGAGAGCTATCTGTATGGACGCATCAGCGGGATCCTGGGCGGGCGCGCCGCCGAGGACCTGATCTATGGCGAGACGACGACAGGCCCCGAGTCGGATCTCGAGCAGGCGACCTCGCTGGCGCGGCAGATGGTCGGGCGCTGGGGCATGTCCGAAGAACTCGGTGCGGTCTCCGCGCTCCCACGCTCCGGTGAAGAGAGCTACGGGAGCGGCGCGGCTTCACAGCGCACGCTCGAGCTGATCGACGAGGAGGTCAGGCGCATCCTCAGCGAATGCGCCGAGCGGGCTCAGCGCACGCTGGCCGAGCACCGTGAGCAGCTCGACCAACTCGCCCAGGCACTTCTCGAGCGGGAAACGCTCGACGAAGCCGACGCCTACGCGGTGGCTGGCATCAACCGGGGGCCCGTGACCGAGCAACCAGTGGCCGAGTCGGCCTAGACGTATCAATCACAAATAACCAACAGAAAGGCAAGGCAATGTCCTACACACCCAACAAGACCTCGTCACGTTCCCTGCGCGATCGGGCACGGGAGCGGTTCGCGAACGCCGACGTGCCGGCGCAAGGAAGCTCCGGCCTGGGCGAGCCGCCTAACGGCCCGCTGCCGGCTCCCCCCGGCCTCGGCCTCGGGCCGCTGGTCGAGAAGGTCGCCTCCTACTGGTGGGTCGAGCTACTGCTCGGCGTGTTCTGGGTCGTGATCGCCCTCGTGGTGCTGAAGTTCAACCACGCGTCGGTCACCACGGTGGGAATCCTCACCGGGCTCATGTTCCTGGTGTTCGCCGCCCAGCAGGCCGTGCTCGCTGCGGTTGATCGTCGCGGCCGCTGGATCTGGGCGATCTTCTCGGTGCTCCTCGCAGCGTCGGGGATCGTGGCGCTGATCCAGCCCACCGCCACGTTCGCCGGTTTCGCCGACATCCTCGGGTTCGTGTTCGTGCTCATCGGCACGATGTGGATGGTGCAGGCGTTCAACGAGCGACCGATCAACGACCTATGGTGGCTGACGCTGATCAGCGGCATCATGTTGATCGTGCTCGGCTTCTGGGTGCGCGGGCAGTTCTTCGTCGTCCGCGCGTACACGCTGTTGATCTTCACCGGGATTTGGGCGATGACCACCGGGATCATCGACATCGTTCGCGCCTTCCAGATCCGCGAGGTCGGCCGAGAGCTGGGCCGTCATTCCCGTCGATGATCGGCTTCTAACCAGGCCGGGATCCCAGCGCGTCTGGGATCCCGGCCTTCTTCGGTGCCGAGGCCATGACTCACACGCGAACACCCCGACATCACGCACCGGGGTCCGGAAAACGGTACGGAACCGGTGCACGTTCGATTGGCAGCGCGGCCCTTGAGCGCGGTGCTGCGGATCGTGGTCCTCATCGTCGCGGCCGCCCCGGCGCCGTACCTCGTGTGAGGCTCCGCGGCGTCATACAGCTCCTCGTCATCAGCCTGTTTTTTGTCCTGGGCCGACATCGGGCTAGGAGAAACTGGGCCGACTCTGTACTTATGCCGACGCGATGGCGGGCTGTGCCTAGCGGCGCGGTGGCGGCGGCTTCTGGCGCCGTTGGGGGCCACCTGTGTCGGCAGATGGGTAGAGCCGCGTTCGGCGTAGCGACACGCAGAAGCTCAGATCGCGCGGAGATGGGCTCAGCTCGTCGCGCCGGCGGGCGTAGCAAGGCAGCACCTGCAGAGCGCTTTCATGTAGGGGCACGTAGCGTGTCGTAGGTCGCCGCCACAGCGCATACGTATCGCTGTGCGGCTCGCTGCATCAACGCCTCGATCTCGCGTTTCCGTAGATAAACGGCGCCCGGCGGCGCTGGCCAAATCGGATCAGCCCGGGTGGGCGGGACCTCGGTCCGGCGATCGACCCCCGACACGTAGCGCGCGTAGCCACGGACGACCAGCACCCGCATCCACGGCACAGCACTGCCTTCGGGTACCTCGGGCTCAAGCGCCACCCGAGCGCTAACTCGATCGTGACGAACTCGGCGCGATCGTGTCAAGACGAGCTGCGAAGCGCCGCCGCAACCGGCGTGGTCGTGCAGCTTGTGGCCGAGTGCGTGGCGCAGACGCAGGTAGTCCTCGACAGGCTGCGCAAACGTGGTCATCGTGCCGCTCGCGGCCAGCGGCCGGCAGCCTGCCGCAGACGGGGCACGCTCGGATCCGCGAACCCGCGGATGGCCAGTCGTCGGGCTCCTCGAGGTTCTCGACCGTGTCGAGCGCGGTCCAGGTGCCGGTCTCTTTGGCGAGCGTGAGGGCGGCGCGGCCGGCGTCGGTCATCTGTCCGGTCTTCTCGAGCTTCTCAACTCGGGTCTTGTTGACGCGCGACCAGTTGCTCTTGGGGTTGCGCGGGGTGAGCAGGAGCTGGGAGCGGTGCTCGTCGAGCTTGCGGGGTTGGGAGTCGACCCAGCCGAAGGCGACGGCTTCTTCGGCGATGTCGTGATAGGCGACGTGATCGGCGCCGCCAGTCTTCTTGTGGGTGATCACCCAGACGCCCTTGGAGATTGCGTGGTGGGCGGCGAGCCAACCTCGCCACTGCTGGCGGCTGGTTATCTCAAGCTGCGGGTACTCGACCGCCACCCCGATCAGCCTGCGTGCTCGTCGATGAGCGAGAGGAGGCGATCGGCAGCCGGCTCGGCCTCGGCGTGGTCGTATTGGGCGGCGCGCTGTCTGGCGGTGATGACGGCGCCGCGGTACACCTGCTCGAGATCGCCGTAGGGGAAGTGGAGAAAGCCCTTGGTGTCAGCCGAAGCGTCCGGACCGACAGCGAGGTGCCAGCGTGCGAACGCGCCGAAGCCGCGCCGGTCGATGAACGCGTTCTCGTCCTCGGCCCTCGGCTCGGCGTCGCCCCACCGGTCGGTGCGATCGAGGCGGCCGTCGCGGATGACTTGCTCGGCCTGGGTGACGGCGTCCGGGTTGACGGCGTAGGGGATGCGGCTCGCCACGGTGCTGGTGAGAGCGTCCTGCTCGCGATCCCCAGCGCCGCGGCGATCCAAGATCATCCTCCGCGAATGGTGGTCGGCACGGGCCGGCGAAGCGCCAGGCGCGGCGCTGACGAAGGGCCGGCGTGCTGACACGCACGCCGGCCTCACGATCAGAACTCTGGAGCAGCACGGCCGGCCAGGATGAGCCAGACGCTCACGAGCAGGCCGACCGCGCCGACCACCATCAGGATCACGCCGACCGTCGAGAGGCTGATGCCGGCCAGCTGCGCCGTAACGGCGAACTTCAGGATCGCGCAGGCCATGATTGCGAACAAGCTCAATCCAATGGACATACGGTCCTCCTCAAGCTGGTTGCTAGTTGACTCTGGCGAAGCATCCGCGGGCGCGCGATGACTTGTCATCACGCGGTTTGCGTGATTCGGTCGCCGGTCCGCTGAATCACGCAAACCGGATGATGATCCCTCATCCGGGCGGGACGGAGACTCTAGGAGCACCTTCACCACTACGACTCCACTACACCCATCATGTTCACCAACAGCGCCATTGAAGAACGTGTCCGAGCCGGGCTGCACCGCGACCCCCGCGTCAAACATCCCGAGCTGATCGCCGTGACGGTCGACGAGATCGGCACGGTCGTCCTCCGCGGGGCGGTCGCGACGCCTCGGCAGCGTCTCGCAGCGGCGCACGATGCACGAGAGGTGGAGGGTGTCTTCGAGGTGATCGTCGACGACTTGAAGGTGCACCCGCCGATCGGCTACCGGCGGACGGACGATGAGATCCGCGCAGCGGCGCTCCAACGGTTCGTCGGCGACGCCCGAATTCGATCGACCCACATCCACGTCAAGGTTTCCCACGGCCACGTGACGCTGACGGGCTACGTCCGAGAGCAACCGGAGAGCGCCGCGGCCGCAGAGGACGTCGCCAGCCTGGATGGCGTGGTTGGCGTCACCAATCGGATCCAGATCCGGTAGGTAGCCTCAAGACGAGCCGTCGCCGCGAGATCGCGCTCGACGGGGCCGCGGCCACGAAGCTCGTCGCCGCGGCGAGGGCCGGCGGGTTGCCGTGACCGGGTGGGGCTCCGCGCCTTAAGGCTATCCGACGCTGAGGTGGCGGACGGGATGGTCTGCTTCGGGATTCCCTGAGTACGGCGTCTACGTCGCTGCCGTGGCGGTCGCGGGGTTCGGCCTCTGGTTTGGGTTGTTCAGCGGTCCCGCTCAGGTCGGCTCACGCTCCCCTCCGCCGTTCTGACTGGCGCGGTCATCCTCGTCGCCCTGTCGATGCCGTTCGTGCCGGTCACGGAGTTCTCGAGCGACGGGCCGAGCGTCCGAGATGACGCGCGAGCAAGTGGTGGCATCGCGCCGCCGCTGCACCGCACCCAGTCCACGCGGGATTGATCGATGCCGTGGCCATGATCAGGCGGCGGGACCCGTCGCTCCTCGGCGCTTTGGCGGACTGGGGCCTTGACATCGCTGCGCTGTGGCATGCTAACGCGCGTTCGGCGATTCGCCGCCTGGCGCCGTGCTCGTTCTCGGCTACCACCACCCGTTGGCGTGGGCCGAGGTGAGACCGTAGTTCGCTTCGACCATTGATAGATGAACCAGAGGCCGAGGAACACCCAGGCGGGGATCCTGATCGTGGAAGACGAGCACCAGCGTCAGCCCGCGCGAGTCCGGGTAGAGCACGAATTAGGCGCCGAGGACGCGTCGATCGCGCCGCTGGCCCCGAGCACCGGCACCAGCTCGGCGCTCCTCTCTGGGATGTCGAATGTCTAGTGTGTTCCGTCGCGGACTGCGCATCATGTAATCGGGATAGCCTGAGCACGAACCGGATGAAAGGCGTCACATGTTGTGAGCGATCTGACGGCGGAGCCGCAAATCACCCACAATGCGTGACGACGGCTCACCCGCGCGGCCGCCAGCCTGCGGTCATGTTCAGCAACGTCGTCGTAGGTGTGAAGGAGCTCGAGGCCGGCAGAGACGCGCTGGTCCTGGCTCGAGCCCTCGCCTCAGCCACTGGCAATCTGACGCTTGCTCACGTGCAGGTCTCGGCCCCCAAGCCCGCGCCCGACTCGGGCGCGGCGGGGGCCATGGCCAAGCGCCGAAGTGAACTTGAGCGCCTCGCGGCGCTGCGCGACGAGTCGCAACTCGATGCCGAGCTGGTATACGCCGCCGCGCGGGACGTGCGGCAGGGGCTGCACGACACGGCACGTGCTCGGCACGCCGACCTGTTGGTCATCGGCGCCAGCCGCTACGACGTGATCTATCGCGATCTGGTCGGTGATGACACCCAGGCGCTCCTCGAGGACGCACCGTGCGCGGTCGCCGTGGCGCCGGTCGGGTATGCCGATGGTCGTGGTCCATTGCGCAGGATCGGCGTCGCCTATGACGGCTCTCCAGAAAGCGTGTGCGCCCTCGCTACGGCCAGGAAGCTCGCCGCCGACCAGCACGCCGAGCTGTCCGCGTTCAAGGCGGTGTTCGTGCCTGGGCAGGTCGGAGACACGATCGACGATCAAGTAGCGCAGGCACTTGAAACGATCGACACGCTCGGCGGCGTTGACGCCCACGCCGAGTACGGCGAGCCGGCCAGCGAGCTGAGACGCTATGGGCTCACGGTGGACCTGCTCGTGCTCGGCGCGCGCAAGCACAGCCCGATCGGTCGTTTGCTTGGACAGGGCACCACGCAGCGGCTGGCCGACGAACCGCGTTGCCCGCTCCTGGTGGTGGAGCAAGACTGACGGCGAGCGCTAGTCAACGCGGCCGCGTAGCCGCTGGCCGCGGGACTTGTTCATCTTTGGCACACCGGGCGAGAAGACGAGAATCTTTCTGCCGCCCATGCGGGCGGGCAACGGACGCGGTCACGGGTGCCGCCGGACTATCCCGCGCGCCGCCAAGATGGTCATGTCAGACGGGCGTCGCGTAAACACAATCAGGCTTGTCGCGGCCGCTGAGATCACGCAAAGTGCGTGACGACGGCTCACCCACTCGTCTCCGAGACTCACCGGCGAGCCCTTGATGACGACTAAGTCATATCTGAGCGGCTCATCAGTCTCGAATGAGGACTTGGAGATCAACATGACAAGCGATAACGCTCACGAGCCGGATTTCGACGTGGTGATCGTTGGCTATGGCCCGGTCGGGCAGGCGCTCGCGGCACTGCTCGGCCGTGCCGGTCATCGGGTGGCCGTGTTCGAGCGCTTCAGTGCGATCTACCGTCTCCCGCGGGCGGTTCATATCGATCACGAGATTATGCGGCTGCTGCAGTCGCTCGGGCTCTCCGAGGTGCTGGCCGAGGAGATGGTTCCGGTTGATGATTACCGCTGGTTCGGCGCCGATGGCGAGCTGCTGCTGAGGTTCGAGCCGCGCAGCCCGGCGCCGTCCGGGTGGGAGGGCGACTACATGTTCTTTCAACCGGAGCTAGAGCGGGCGATCGACGACCACGCGTGTGTCCCGGCGGGGGTAACAGTCGGGCGCGGATGGGCGGCCGAGGGGCTTGAGCAGTTTGATGAGCGGGTCGAGCTCACGCTCCGGCGGGTCAACGAGGAGGAGCCGGGGAGGCTGGCTTTGACCGGTGAGACGCGGAGGGTGAGCGCGCGGTGGGTGGTGGGCGCTGATGGCGCCAACTCGTTAGTGCGCGAGGCGAGCGGGATCACGCGCCGGGACCTGGGCTTTCAGGAGCGCTGGCTTGTCGTCGACGCCGAGCCGCACGACCTGGCGGCGCTCGCCCATCTGCCGATCGCAAGCCAGCTGTGCGATCCAGCGCGCCCGACTACGGTCGTGCAGAGCGGTCCTCGCCACCGGCGGTGGGAGTTCATGGTGCTGCCGGACGAGCAAGCCTCCGATTTCGAGGACCCAGAGCGGGTGTGGGCGCTGCTCGAGCCGTGGTACCGGCCGCAGGACGGGCCGCTGACCCGCAGCGCGGTCTACGAGTTTCGCTCGATGCTGGCCGACCAGATGCGCAAGGGGCGCGCGCTGTTGGTGGGCGATGCGGCCCACCTCACCCCGCCGTTTCTCGGGCAGGGGTTGTGCTCGGGCCTGCGCGACGCGGCAAACTTGGCGTGGAAGCTCGACCTTGTGCTGCGTGGCCTCGCGGCGGCGGAGCTGTTGGACACGATCGATGCCGAGCGCCAGCCCCAGAACGAAGCGATCATCCGCCTGGCTATCGAGCTCGGGAAGGTGCTGTGCCAGCTGGACCCGCAGGCGGCCGCCGAGCGCGACGCGATGCTGCGCCAGGTCGACGCGCCGCCGCCACTCGACCTCCCGGCGCTGAGCGCTGGCGTCCTGCACCGCCCGGTCGATGGCGGCTCGGACCCGCTCGCGGGCGCCCTGAGCGTTCAGGGCCTGGTGCGCAGCGCGGGGCGGGAGGGCCGGTTCGACGACGTCGTCGGGCGCGGCTTCCAGCTTATCGTCGCCGGTGGCGACCCGCTCGCCCTGCTGTCGAGCGAGCAGCGTGCGCTGATCGGCGCGCTCGACATGAGCGTCGCCTCGCTTGACCCGGCCGCGCCAGGCGGCGTCGGGGACGTGGACGGCCGGCTCACGGCGTGGCTGACCGAGCACAACGTCTATGCCGTGCTCGTGCGACCTGACTTCTACGTGTTTGGCAGTTGCCCCTCGGCCGGGGAGTTGCCAGAGCTTCTCGACGCCCTTCGATCCCAGCTTCAGCTGACTGTCACCTCCACGACTGCAGGAGCCCTTCCATGATTGACACCCCCTCCGTAATCCACCCCAGGTTCCATCACGTCAACCTCAAGACGACGCGGCTGCAGGAGATGATCGACTTCTACCGCACACTCGTCGGCGCACAGGTCACCTACCAGTTCGAGGGCGGCGCGTGGCTGACGAACGATGCGGCCAACCACCGGATCGCGCTGCTCGCCTTCCCGAACTTCGTCGATGACCCCGAGAAGGACACTCGCACCGGCATGCACCACTCCGCGTTCGAGTACGCGAGCTTCGAGGAGCTCAACTCCAGCTACCTGCGGCTCAAAGAGGAGCAAATCACGCCGGCGCTGTGCCTGGACCACGGGATGACACTGTCCTACTACTACGCCGACCCGGACGGCAACCATGTCGAGCTGCAGGTCGACTGTTTCGGCGACTGGACCAACTCGAAGGAATGGATGCGCAGCTCGGACGAGTTCAAGGCCAACCCGATCGGCGTGTTCGTCGACCCGGAGCGGATCGCGGCCGACCACGCGCACGGAATGAACTTCTCCGAGATTCATGCCAAGGCGATGACCGGCGGCTACGCCCCGCAGCAGCCGCCCGTCGAGGTCCCGGAGACGTCGTCATGAGACTGTGTCGCTTCGACGCCGGCGCCGGGCCGCGCCACGGAGTCCTAGAAGACGGGTATGTCGCCGATCGCGATAACCGGGAGCACCATCGGGTCGACGAGATCCGGTTGCTGGCCCCTGTCCGGCCGCGGAAGTACCTGGCCATCGGGCTCAACTACGCCGATCACATCGCCGAGTCCGGCATGGAGGCGCCTCAGTACCCGGTGTTCTTCAACAAGCAGATCACCTGTGTCGTCGGCCCGCACGATGACATCCACATGCCCCGGGTCTCCAGCCTGCTCGACTACGAGGGCGAGCTCGCGATCGTCATCGGCACTCGCTGCCGCCACGTCCCGGTCGAGCGCGCGCGCGAAGTGATCGCCGGCTACACCATCACCAACGACGTCTCCGTGCGCGACTGGCAGGTGCGCACGCCGACGATGACGATGGGCAAGTCGTTCGACACCCACGGCCCGCTCGGGCCATGGCTCGTCACGCCCGACGAGCTCAGAGACCCGCACGACCTCCCAATCCGGACATACGTCAACGACGAGCTGCGCCAGGACGGCAACACGCGCGAGATGCTCTACGACTGCTTTCAGCAGATCGCCCACCTCTCCGCGGCGTTCACGCTCGAGCCGGGCGACGTGATCGCCACCGGCACCCCCGCCGGGATCGGCGCCGTGCGCCAGCCGTTCCCGGAAGGCCTGCTGAAGATCGGCGACGTGGTACGCGTCCAGATCGACGGGATCGGCGAGCTGCGCAACACCGTGGTCGAGGAGCCTGAGGGCTATCTCGCCCCCGAGACGGAGGTCGAGGCGGCATGGGCGGGTTAACGGTCAAGAACGAGCTGCTGTGGCCTTCCTTCCGCGCGCCGGGCGACCTCGCCGAGATCGAGCGTGTGCCCCTCAGCGACCGCGGCCTGCCCGCGAGCACCTACGAGCTCGTCAGGCGGGCGGCCGACCTGTGGCCCGACCGCACGGCCCTGTCGGTGCTGCCGAACGCCGAGTCCTACCACACGCCGTTCGAGCGGACATTCGCCCAGCTCGCGCACGACGTCCACCGAGCGGCGGCAGTCCTGTCCGAGTTGGGGGTGAGGCGCGGCGAGGCCGTAGCGGTCATCTCGGTCAACTGCGCCGAGATGCTGCCGCTGCTGCTCGCCGCCGAGGCGGTCGGGATCTACGCCCCGATCAATCCCGGCCTGACCTCCGAGCACGCCACCGAACTGGTGCGCCTGTCCGGCGCCGCGGTCCTCGTCGCCTCCGGACCCGAGCTCGAGCCGCGCGTCTGGGCCCACGCACGCGCGATCGCCACGCAAACCGGCGCTCGGGCGCTGCTCGCGCTGCCCCCCACGGCGGCAACCGAGGACCCCCCCGCCCTCGAACCGCTCGATGGGATCCAGGTCGCATACCTGGAAGACCGGGCGGCCCAGGCTGAGCACGCCGGCCTGCCGACGGCACCCCCGACGGCGAGTGACGTCGCGAGTTACCTGCACACCGGCGGCACCACCGGCACCCCGAAGCTCGCCGCACGCACCCACGCGAACGAGGTCGCCAACGCCTGGATGATCGACGCCAGCGAGATCCTCGACCGCGACAGCGTCATCTTCGCGGCGCTGCCGCTGTTCCACACCAACGCGCTGGTGGTGACGGTACTGGCGCCCCTGCTGAAAGGCCAGCAGGTCGTCTGGGGCGGGCCGCTCGGCTACCGCGACCTTCCCCTTTTCCCGAGCTTCTGGAAGATCGTCGAGCATTACCGGATCGCCGCGATGTCCGGCGTACCGACGGTCTACGCGGCGCTCGCGCAAGTCCCGGTCGATGCCGACATCTCGAGCCTGAAGATGCCGATCGTCGGTGCCGCGCCGCTCCCGCCCGCCGTGGCGGCCGGCTTCGAGGCCCGTACCGGCGTCGCGCTGTGCGAGGGGTACGGCCTCACCGAGGGCACCTGCGCCAGCGCACGCAGCTGGCCCGACGCCCGTCGTCCCGCGACCGTCGGGCAACGCCTCCCCTACCAAGAGGCGCGCACGGTCGCGATCGACGAGGCCACCGGCGACTGGACGTTCCTGCCAGAAGGGCAGATCGGGACGCTCGTGCTGCGCGGCCCCAACATCTTCGACGGCTACCTGGTCCAAGGCGACTCGGGGCCGGAGTTGCGCGCCGACGACAAGGTCAAGGACGGCTGGCTCGACACCGGCGACCTGGCCTCGGTCGACGCGGACGGGTTCATCCGGCTCGCCGGCCGCGCGAAGGACCTGATCATCCGCGGCGGCCACAACATCGATCCCGCCACCATCGAGGACGCGCTGCTCGAGCACCCAGCGGTCACCGCGGCGGCCGCCGTGGGACGACCCGACCCACACTCTGGCGAGGTCCCCATGGCGTTCGTCACGCTGACCGCCGGTAGTCGACTCACGCCCGACGAGCTCGAGGCGTGGGCGGCCGAACATGCACCGGAGCGCGCGGCCGCGCCCAAGCACGTCGAGATCATAGACGAGATCCCGCTCACCACGGTCGGCAAGCCCTACAAGCCCGAGCTGCGCCGCCGGGCAGCCGAGCAGGCGGCCCGCGCCGCCATCGCCGAGACAGGCCTAAGCGGTCAGGTGCACGCCATTCTGATTCACGGCTCACTTGAGATTCACGTCCCGCACTCCGAGCACGACGAGGAGGTCGCAGAGACGCTTTCGCAATACGCCTGGACATGGAAACTGACAAACCCGAAAGGACAACGATGAGCACCACCACCACCCCCCAGGCAACCGACCTCCAAAATATCGAGAGCACACGCTGGCGGATCGATCCAGCACGTTCGAGCGTGGAGTTCCGGACTCCGACCTTCTGGGGGCTCCTCACGGTGAGAGGTCACTTCGAGCGCTACGACGGGACGCTAGATCTGCAGCAGGACCCGCAAATCGACTTGACGATCGAGGCAGCCAGCCTCAACACGAACAACAAGATGCGCGACAAGCACCTGCGCTCGCCGGACTTCTTCGACGTCGCTAACCAACCCCAGGTCCGCTTCGTCTCCGACCGCGCCACATTGGACGGCGAGCGGCTGACGGTCAGCGGCCGCCTCTACGTGGCGGGAACAAGCACGCCGGTTGACCTGGACGCCAGACTGCGACGGGTCGAAGACGAGCTGGAGGTTGACGCCACCGCCTACGCCAATCACCTCCAACTAGGCATGAGCCACGGCGCCCTCGGCATGATCCGCACGCCCAGCGAGCTGATCGTCCGCGGCCGCCTAGTCAGAGCCGCTGATGAGCCAATCGGAGCGTGACCATCATGGCAGCGAAAACGACGCCGCGAGACCCACAGCCGGATCCCAGTCTGCGGCTCGCCGCCCGCTCAGGGCTCGACGTGATGCTCACCGATGCCGTGCTCGAAGACGGTGGGGTCGGGCGGTTCCTCAAGCCGCGGACGGCCGCGCGCACGGTCGCGGGCCTGGGCCGCCATCCTCGGCGTACGGCCCGAGACGCCACTGGGCTGGGCGTGGAGCTGGCGCGGGTCGCGGCCGGGCAGTCTGAGGTCAGGCCGGCTAAGGGCGATCGCCGGTTCGGGGATCGAGCGTGGCAGGAGAACTGGCTCTTTCACCGGGTGATGCAGGGTTATATCGCCACGTGCGACACGGTTGACCAGTTGATCTCAGATGCCGATCTCGACTGGCGGAGCGAACGCCAGGCTCGGTTTGCGGCGAGTAACCTCGTCGATGCGCTGGCGCCGACGAACTTTCCGTGGTCCAACCCCGCCGTGCTGAAGGAGACGATCGACGCGGGGGGCACCAACCTGGTGCGCGGCGCTCGGCGCCTACTGTATGACTTGACCCACTCCCCGCACCTGCCAGCCAGCGTCGACGTGACGAAGTTCGAGGTCGGGGGCAACCTCGCGGTCACGCCGGGTTCGGTAGTGCTACGGACTGAGGTGTTCGAGCTGATCCAGTACCGGCCGGTCACCGATCAGGTCTATGAGGTGCCGCTGCTGTTCGTCCCCCCGACGATCAACAAGTTCTACATCCTCGACATCTCGCCCGGGCGGAGCATGGTCGAGTGGCTACTCGGCCAACAGCAGCAGGTGTTCACGATCTCCTGGCGCAATCCTGACGCTGCCCAGGGGCATTTCGACCTCGACACCTACGCGCAAGCGGTGCTGGAGGCGCGAGATGCGGTGGCCGAGATCACCGCGCAACCCGCGGTGAACGTGAACGCGGCCTGTTCGGGCGGGGTCATCACCGCCTGCGCGCTCGGTCATCTCGCCGCGATCGGCGAGCAGGACAAGATCGGGGCGTTGACGATGATGGTTTGTGCAATCGACCAGGCGCGGATGGGTACGGCCGGAGCCTTCGCCAGCCGCGAAGCTGCCGCTGCGGCGGTCGCCGAGTCGGCGCGCAAGGGGTACGTCGACGGGCGTGCGCTGGAGGGCGTGTTCGCCTGGCTGAGACCCAATGACCTTATCTGGAACTACTTCGTCAACAATTACCTGCTGGGCAAGGATCCACCCGCGTTCGACATCCTGTACTGGAATCAGGACACCGTGCGGATGGCGGCCGGGCTGCACCGCGACTTCGTCCGCGTCGGGCTCGGCAACGCGCTCATCGTTCCGGGCGCGGTCGAGGTCCTCGATACGCCGATCGACTTCGGGTCGATCACGCAGGACAGCTACACCATCGCCGGGGTGGCCGATCACATCGTGCCGTGGGAAAACGCGTATCGAAGCGCGCAGCTCCTCGGCGGCTCGAAGCGGTTCGTGCTGTCGACCAGCGGCCACATCCAGGCGCTCGTCAATCCGCCCAGCGCAGAGAGCCGGGCCACCTACCGCGTCGGCGACGACCTCGAGACGGAGGCTGACGCCTGGATGCAGGCGGCCGATATGAAGCCCGGCAGCTGGTGGCCGGACTATCGCGACTGGCTGACCCAGCGCGCCGGCGAGCTGCGGCCCGCGCCGAAGACGCTGGGGAGCCGGAAACACAGGGCGACGGCCAAGGCCCCGGGCAGCTACGTACATGCCAGCTGACCGCCCGGTCACGCCGGTGCCGCCGAGCGAGGGCGCCGACGCCGCAGACGCCGACCGTGAACGGTTCGTGTTCGGCGCCGATCCGCTCCGCGAGCGCTGGTGGGGCCGGCCGCTGGCCGAAACCCGATGGTGCCTCGAGTTGGGGCGCCTGCTCGCCGACCCGGTTTGGCGCGGCGTGGGCGTCCCGCGAGGCGACGGCCGGCCAGTCGTCTTGATGCCCGGCTTTCTGGCCGGCGATAAGACGCTCGCCGTGATGGCGGCCTGGTTGCGGCGCCTCGGGTATCGGCCTCGGTTTGCCGGCTTTGTCACCAACACCGATTGCTCGGACCGCGCGCTTGACCGCGTCGAGCGCACGGTCGAGGGCCTTTGGCACTCATGTGGGCGCCGCGTCGCGCTGATCGGACACAGCCGCGGGGGCCACTTCGCCCGCGCGCTCGCCGCCCGCCGCCCCGACCGGATCTCTCACGCCATCTCGATGGGAGCCGACCTACAGGGCATGTTCGGCGCCAGCACACCCACCCTGTTCGCCGTCAGCATCGCCCGACGCGCCGTCCATGCCAGCGGCCGGGCGCGCCGAGACACGTGCCTCTCTGGCCACTGCGGCTGTCGGTTCAGCCACGATTACGCGCGGCTCTTCCCCTTTGACCGGGTGCGGCTCACCAGCATCTACTCGAAGGGCGACGGCGTAGTTCACTGGCAAAGCCAGGTGATCCCGCACGCCGATTGCGTCGAGGTGACCGGCAGCCACGTCGGCTTGATCTTCAACCGCAAGGTCTACCGGGCCGCGGCCGCCGCCCTGGCCCTTCCCGAGTTGTCCACGGCGACGATGCGATGCCAGTCATGACGCGGCGCGGGATCGGCGCTCCCGTGAGCCAACACGCCCGACCAGGCGACGCCGCGGCGCCGAGTTCGCTCGCATGGTGTCGAGAACACGTGCATCGCGAAGATCACAGAGGATCCCGACGTCGGTCTCGGGTCATTGCTACATCCACGTCCAAAACCAGGAGGCGCCCATCCAGTGGTCCTCGCCGACACAATCGCGCCTCCCCGGTACCGCGGGACCACTGCCTTGACCGTGGCCGACGCCGCCGAACGCCGCCTCGGGCCCCAGCTACCCGGACGACTCGACGATGACGACACCCTCGTCCCGGGGCCGGCGCGGTCATCGGCTCGATGCACACGTGTTCCTCGCCGGTCGGCGAAGATCTGAGCGACGGAAACCCTCTGGCGTACTCGACGCCGATGGTCGGCCCGCGGCCGCGAAGCTCGAACTGGCCCGGGGGGCCGAGGCGGTCAAAGCCGTCGTCCCAAGTGCCATCGCCGGCCTGACCCTCGAGTGATTCCACCGGCTCGGCGGCACCGGTCGGTATCAGGTGTTGATCGGTAGCCGCGCTCGATCAGAACACGGCCACCGGATTGACCGGTGAGCCGGTGCCGCCGGTAATGCGCAGTGGCGCCGCCATGAACAGGAATTCCCAGCGTCCGGCCCGCTCGCAGGCGGCGCGGAGGTCCTCGAACTGGAGGTAGTCCAGCAGGTGAAGTCCCATCGCGGTGATCGCGAGCACGTGGATCGGAAAGTCAACCCCCGCGGTGCTGCTGGGAGCGGTGTCGCTGTTGCCGTCGGAGCCCAAAGCCGCAACCCCCCGGTCGGCCACGAATCGCATCGCGCGCGGGTGTAGGCCGGCCTTGGCTCCGGGCGTGTCCCACGGACCGAGCTCGGCCAGCCGGCGCGCGTGACCGGTGCGCACGAGGAGGATGTCGCCGTGGCTGACCGCCACAGCCTGTTCGCGCTCCGCACCCTCGAGGTCCTCGGCGAATATGTGCTCTCCAGGCTCGAGCCACGGCACGCCGCGCCGCCGCGGGACATCGAGCAGCACTCCGCGCCCGACCAGGCCGTTACGCAGGACCTCGATCGAGTAGATTGTCGCTCCCTCCCCGGCCACGGCATCTTCGGGCCGGTCGTTGTATAGCGAGCCCTCGTAGGCCACGTGGGACAGCGCATCGATGTGGGTGTGCCCGTCGTTGTGGTAGTCCAGGCCGACGTAGTCCTTGTTGAAGTGCAGTGGCGCGCTGGCGGGGCCGCCGACCAGCGTCATGTGGTGGTCGGCCGGCACCGGGTTGTTGATGGCCCGATCTGTGT
Organism: Solirubrobacterales bacterium; assembly: GCA_019240655.1. Classification (GTDB taxonomy): domain Bacteria; phylum Actinomycetota; class Thermoleophilia; order Solirubrobacterales; family Solirubrobacteraceae; genus Palsa-465. Next base: position 7,661 of record JAFAXX010000090.1, on the reverse strand, counting down.
TCAGCGGAAGGCTCAGCGTGACGGTGCAGCCATCGTGGACCAGTCGGGTGGCGGCGACGACGCGCTCAGGGGTAAGCAGGTGCAGCGTGCCACGCTGGTCGTTGGGCCCCCAGCGGCCCCAGTTGCGGAGCTCATTGAACAGCGCGGCGAACTCCGGCGCGCTGACGTTTGCGTCGGGCACTCAGACCACCGCGCGGTGTCCAGGTCGATCTTGTCGCGGCCACGCCGAAGTTCGCCACGCCGGCGAGCGACCGGCCGGCCGCCGTGAGCATCCCCCTATCGATTGGAAGCGCGAGATGGGCCACGATCGCGGTGCGCCCGGCACGCGCGCGAGCAGCGCGCCGTTCTTGGCTCCGTTGCCGCCCGGGTCAACCACGAAGCGCTCGCGCAGCGGGTCGGGTCCTGCCGAGGGCAGCATCACAGCCACACCACGCGGGACTTCGCCATCGCGCGGCACCATAGCCGGACGCCAACGCGCCTGGTTCATCCGAACCGGTAGTGATCGACCCTCGGAACCGTAGTAGCGTACAACGCCCCGAGACCGGGATGCACTTGCCGAGGCATCAGCCCTTCGGTCACGACAAGGAGACAGATAGATGGCAGTCGCCACTCAGCAGCAGGCGAAAGCCGGCCCGGCCGGCGCGACGGTCGCGGCCGATGTGCTCGTGGTGTTCGGGATAACCGGAGACCTGGCGAAGGTGATGACATTTCGCTCGCTATATCGCCTGGAGGCCCGTGGCCTTATCAACTGCCCGATCATCGGGGTGGCCGTGAGCGACTGGTCGCACGAGGACCTGCGCAACCACGCTCGCTCGGCGATCGAGAATACCGGCGAGCAGATCGACGAGCGCGTGTTCGCGCGGTTTGCGGGTCGTCTTTCCTACGTGCAGGGCGACTTCGGCGACGCGGCGACGTTCAAGCGCGTCGGCGATGCGATGGGGGGAGCGCAACAGCCCGTCTTCTATCTCGAGATCCCGCCGTTTCTGTTCGCCACGGTGATCAAGGGGCTGTCGGAAGCCGGCTTGACCAAGCACGCCCGCGTCGTCGTCGAGAAGCCGTTCGGTCACGACCTCGAGTCGGCGCGCCAGCTCGCGGCGGACATCCATCAGTACATCGACGAGTCGCAGCTGTACCGCATCGATCACTTCCTGGGGAAGATGGGTACCGGCGAGTTCCTATACCTGCGCTTCGCGAACAGCACGCTCGAGCCTGTGTGGAACCGCAACCACATCGCGGCGGTGGAGATCACGATGGCCGAGCAGTTCGGCGTGGAAGATCGAGGGCACTTTTACGACCCCGTGGGAGCGCTGCGCGACGTGGTCGTCAATCACCTCATGCAGCTGTTGGGCGCCGCGGCAATGGATCCCCCCGCAGCGGGTGACCCGGACAGCCTGAAGGACGCGAAGTACGCGCTTTTCCGGTCGATGCCTGAGGCGGATCCGAAGCGGTATGTACGCGGGCAGTACACCGGGTACCTGAAGATCGACGGCGTCGCTCCGGGATCGACCACCGAGACGTACGCGGCTCTGCGGCTCGAGATCCACAACTGGCGCTGGGCCGGCGTGCCCTGGTTCATCCGCACCGGAAAGCGCCTGCCGGTGACGCAGACCGAAGTCAGGCTCATATTCAAACGCCCGCCGCCGCTGCCGTTCTTCCCGACGGCCGCACGGCCTCCGGTCGCCAGCCAGCTGGTGGTCAGGCTCGACCCGACGACCGGCATCCGGCTGATCGTCGACGCGCATCGGGCCGATCTGAGGGGTCCGCAGGAGATCACGCTCGATATGGAGTTCGCCGAAGAGGGCGGTGAGGGTCCGACCCCATACGAGGTCTTATTGGGAGCGGCGCTCGAGGGCAACAGCGCACCGTTCACCCGTCAGGACAGCGTCGAGGAGACGTGGCGGATCATGGCTCCGTTGCTCGACCAACCCGCCCAAGTGCACCCATATGAGCCCGGGACGTGGGGCCCGAATCAGGCAGACGAGCTGCTGGCCGGAATCGACCGTTGGCACGGGCCCTGGACTTGAGAGGAGTAGGCGCAGTGAGCGTGAGCGAGAAGAAGCAGCCGGCACGGACAGACAGCCGGGGCAAGGCTGCCGCCGTGGCGGCCCCATCGGCGGGGGCAACCGGAGCGGCGAGGGCCGCCCTCGAACGGCGGGTCCAGAGCGCTGCGGCGCCATCGCCGTTTCCGCCGATCGCCGACTACGCGTTCTTGTCGAACTGTCACACCGGCGCGCTGCTCGCTCCGGACGGTTCGATCGACTGGCTGTGCGTTCCGCGCTTCGACTCGCCGAGCGTGTTCGGCTCCCTGCTGGACCGCGAAGGTGGGCTGTTCCGGCTGGCGCCGTACGGGGTAAACGTGCCGTCGGCGCGCTATTACGAGCCAGGAACGAACGTGATGGTCACGACCTGGAAGCTCGGCGACGGATGGATCCAGGTCCGCGACGCGCTGACGATGGGGCTGAGGACACACGAGGACGGGATCACCCCGCACACGCGGCCCCCGGCCGACTACGACGCCGACCACATGCTGGTCCGGACGGTCACCTGCCTCGAGGGCGAGTTGCTGATAGAGCTCTTGTGCGAGCCCGCGTTCGACTACGGACGGACCCCGGCCGAGTGGGCGCTCGTCGATGGCAGCCGGCATGCCGCCGATGCGACTGGCGCAGGCGTGACGGTGCGCTTGGCGACCGATCTCGACCTCGGTATCGAAGCCAACCGCGTTCGCGCGCAGCGCACGCTCGGCAAGGGCGAGCAGGCGTACGTGACGCTGTCCTGGAGCGAGGAGCTGGCCTGCCCTACCAGCGTCGAGGATGCCAGCCGCCGGCTCGACGCGACCGTCCGCTACTGGCGTCGCTGGCTCGGCCGTGCGCGCCCGTTCGCCGACCACCGCTGGCGAGAGGCGGTCCAGCGCTCGACACTCACGATCAAGGGCCTGACGTACATGCCGACCGGTGCGACCGTCGCGGCGCTCACCACCTCGCTTCCGGAGACGCCCGGCGGTGAGCGCAACTGGGACTACCGGTACACGTGGATGCGGGATACGACGTTCACGCTCGAGGCGCTCCATCTAGTCGGTCTGGACTGGGAGGCGGACGAATTCATGCAGTACGTTGCCGACCTCGAGCCCAACAGCGACGGCGGGCTGCAGATTATGTACGGGATCGACGGGCGGCGCGACTTGACCGAGACGGTGCGCGACGACCTCTCGGGCTACGCCGGGGCGAGCCCGGTGCGCGTCGGCAACGGCGCATTCGATCAGCGCCAGAACGACGTCTACGGCGCCGTCCTCGACTCGATCCTCAAGCACACTGTCCACGGCCTGCGCCTGCCGCGGCGGCTGTGGCCGATCGTGAAGGCCCAGGCCGAGTGCGCGTCGAGTGTGTGGCGCCGGCCCGACCAGGGGATCTGGGAGGCGCGCGGCAAGCCGGAGCACTACGTGTCTTCCAAGCTGATGTGCTGGGTGGCGATGGATCGTGCGTCGAAGCTGGCCGAGATCCGCGGCGATCCTCAGCTCCAGTCCCAGTGGGCCGCGACGGCTGAGGAGATTCACGCGGACATCCTCGAGCACGGGGTGAGCGAACGTGGCGTGCTGCGCCAGCACTACGGCACTGACGCACTCGATGCCTCGACGCTGCTAGCCGCAACGCTCAGGTTCCTCCCTGCCAACGACAAGCGCCTTCATAACACCGTGATCGCGATTGCGGAGGAGCTGACCGAGAACGGCTACGTGCTGCGCTACCGCACCGATGAGACCGACGACGGGATGGCGGGCAAGGAAGGGACGTTCCTGATCTGCTCGTTCTGGCTCGTGTCCGCGCTGTCGATCGTCGGCGAGGCCCAGCGCGCACACGATCTGATGGAGCGGCTGGTGCGGATCGGCTCCCCACTGGGGCTGTACGCCGAGGAGTTCGACGCCGCGACCGACCGGCACCTCGGCAACTTCCCCCAGGCGTTCTCGCACCTGGCGCTGATCGAGGCCTCGTCACGGATTGTGCACGCCGAGCAGCGCGCGCTCGAGGGCCTGGGACCGAGCGCCGGCGCGCTCGCTCATTCGGTTCCCAAAGCCCCGAGGTAGGAGGTCAACGGTGACCCACTACGACGTGATCATCATCGGCACCGGCGCCGGAGGGGGGACGCTGGCTCGTCACCTCGCGCCCTCCGGCAAGCGGTTGCTCCTGCTGGAGCGCGGGGGCTGGCTCCCTCAGGAGCTCCAGAATGCATCGGCCGATGAGGTGTTCGTCAACGGCCGCTACGTGACGACCGACACCTGGCGCTATGACAACGGAGAGGCTTTCGAGCCGCAGGTTCACTACTACGTGGGCGGCGCCACGAAGATGTTCGGGGCGGCGCTGTACCGGCTGCGCGAGGAGGACTTCCGAGAGCTGAAACACCGCGACGGTATTTCGCCGGCTTGGCCGATCGGCTACGACGTCATGGAGCCGTACTACACGCTGGCGGAGCAGTACTACCAGGTGCACGGGGCGCGGGGAGAGGATCCCACCGAACCGCCCTCCAGCGCCCCGTATCCGTTCCCGGCGGTGTCGCACGAGCCGCGCATCCAGAAGCTCTCCGACGACCTCGCGGCGCTCGGTCACCATCCGTTCCACGCCCCGTGCGGGGTGATGCTCGACGAGGCGAACCGGCCGTTCAGCAGGTGTATGCGCTGCGATTGCTGCGACGGCTTTCCCTGCATCGTGCACGCAAAGTCCGATGCGGACGTGCTCGGGGTGCGGCCGGCGCTCGAGCATTCCAACGTCGAGTTGTGGACGAACGCCGAAGCCCGGCGGCTGATCACCAACGACGCCGGGACCGAGGTCACCGGCGTCGTCGTCGAGCGCGACGGCGCCACCGAGACGGTGCGCGGCGATCTGGTGGTCGTGTCGTGCGGGGCGGCGAACTCCGCCCGGCTGCTGTTGATGTCGGCCGACGATCAGCACCCCAACGGTCTCGCGAACGGCTCGGACCAGGTGGGCCGCAACTACATGTTCCACAACAGCCAGGCCGTGCTCGCGCTCTCGCGCGAGGAGAACCCGACGGTGTTCCAGAAGACGCTCGGGCTCAACGACTTCTACTTCTCCGGTCCCGACTTCGAGTTCCCGATGGGCAACATCCAGATGGTCGGCAAGTCGCAGGCGCCGATGTTCCGCGGCGAGAAACCGGGCGAGACAAAGCTGGCGCCGAATTGGACACTGGATGACGTGGCCCGGCACGCGGTCGACTTCTGGCTGTCGACCGAAGACCTGCCGCGTCCCGAGAACCGGGTCACGATCGACCGTGACGGGACGATCACGATCGCCTACAAGAACACCAACGAGGAGTCCAAGAAGAGGCTGTTCGGCCAGCTGAAGTCGATGCTCTCGCACGTCGATGACATCGACCACCACCACCTGCTTCCCCACCACTGGTACCTGAAGAACGAGGTCCCCGTGGCCGGGTGCGCGCACCAGGCCGGAACCTGCCGGTTCGGGACCGATCCGAGCAGCTCGGTGCTGGACCCCAACTGCAAGGCCCACGAGCTCGACAACGTGTACGTGGTCGACACCAGCTTCTTCCCGAGCATCGGCGCGGTCAACCCGGCGCTCACCGCCATGGCGAACTCGCTGCGCGTCGGGGATCACTTACTCGAGCGCATGGGCGTCGGGGCGGCGCCCCGCGTGGCCGCCGCCCCGAACTCGGGGGTGGCGTCATGAGCTCGGGGGACGACAGACGCCACGTCGTGATCGTCGGCGGAGGCTTTGCCGGTCTGGGTTGCGCGCAGAAGCTGGCCGACCACCCGGACCTGCGCATCACGCTGCTCGATCGCAACAACTACCACCAGTTTCAGCCGCTGCTCTACCAGGTGGCCACCTCATTGCTGGCGCCGGCCGACATCGCGCACTCGCTGCGTGAAGTGTTCGCGAATCAGGACAACGTCGAGGTGGAGCTCGCGGAGATCTCGGAGGTGGACTTACCGACCAAGACCGTGAAGTCGAGCGACGGAGGCGAATGGTCCGGAGACGCGCTGGTCCTGGCGGCTGGTTCACAGCCGAACTTCTTCGGCACCCAGGGCGCGCCGGAGAATTCGTTTCCCCTCTACTCGCTCGACAACGCGACCCGGCTGCGCTCGCGCATCCTCGGGCTACTCGAGCAGGTCGACCGCGACCCGCAGCTAATCGATCGCGGCGCGCTGAACTTCGTGATCGTGGGGGGCGGCCCCACGGGCGTGGAGGTGGCCGGTGCCATCGGCGATATGATCGAGCTGACTCTGCCCGCCGAGTACCACAACGTGGACACGAGCAGGGCTCACATCTATCTGGTCGATCTCGGCGACGCCCTGCTCAAGCCGTTCTCGGACAAGGCTCATGCCTACGTGGCCAAGGTGCTCAAGGACAAGGGCGTCGATATCCACCTCGGCACCGGCGTCAAGGAGGTCCACACCGGTCACGCCGTGCTCTCCGACGGCACCCTCGTCCCGACCCGTTGCGTCATCTGGGCCGGCGGCATCAAGGCGGCGCCGGTGGCCGCCGCGTGCGGCCTGGCGCAGGGGCGAGGTGGGCGGGTCGACGTCGAGTCCGATCTGACATTCGGCGGCCACCCCGGCGTGTACGCGATCGGAGACATCGCCAACATTTCCGGGCCGGACGGAAAGCCGCTGCCGCAGCTCGGGTCGGTGGCCCTTCAGAGCGGCAAAGCGGCGGCCGAGAACATCCTCGCGGAGTTCGCAGGCAAGCCCCCGAAGGACTTCGCCTACCGCGACAAGGGCATCATGGCGATGATCGGCCGCACGGAAGCGATCGCCGCGATCGGTGAGAAGCATCATGAGGTGCACGGGCAGCTCGCGCACATCGCTTGGCTCGGCATCCACGCCAGCCTCATGACCGGAACCCGCGACAAAATCGAGGCGATCATCGCCTGGGCATGGGATCGCTACACCAAGACCGGCGGCCCGCACGTGCTCGACCGGCGCGAGGCCGCGAAGATCGATTGGGAGGACGACCCGGCGGTCATGCCGTCCCCGGCCACTTAGCGGGCCGCGGCGCTTACCCTACGGGCAGCCTGACCACGCGGTCGACGAGCTCGAGCCCGTCGTCGCGGTGCGTGATCAAGTGCACGGGCTGATCCGGGCGGCCGCGACCATATCCCGCACGAGCTCGGTGCCGGTCTTCGGGTCCACCGGTGTTGAGTTCGACGCGGAGCGCCGGCGGCTCGATTTGCGAATCGCCTTTGCCGGGGGCGCTTTCCGTGTTCGGAGTGCGGGCGGGCTGGCTGCCCGGTCGATGACACCGAGCCGCACACCTGGCGGCATTTGAACTTCTTGCAGCGGGAGGCGTACCTGCAGGCGCGGGTCCCGCGGCAGGGACTTGTGCAACGCCTCGGCGAGCAGGACTCAAGCGCCCGGACCTCCGCCGAGTTTGTGAGGTCGTCACAACCTCAGGCGGCGCCGCATGTCCACCTAGGCCTACTCAACCCACTTCTGGCGCGGAAAGGAGGTTGACCGCCAGGCGCGATCGACATCGCAGCCGGAGTTGACGGGCGGGCCGGGTTCAACCTGCGAAACCCGAGCGGTCAGATGCTGGACCTGTTGGAAGCGCGCCGGAGCGGCTTGATTTGCCGGTAGCGTTGCGGCTGTGGCGCAGGAGCTTCTCGGGTAGCGATGATAGGCGCGTGGCGCATCGTTCGGG
>JAFAXX010000070.1 GCA_019240655.1 Solirubrobacterales bacterium | reverse complement strand
TGCACCCTCATCCACAGGAGCTTGGTCGCGCAGCCACGGCCGGCGTCGGGCTCGTGGGAGCAAAGCACGCGCTCGGTGTGATCGTGCACGAAGCACTCCATCGGCGAGATCGATCCCTCGAGCGCCTGCACCACTTCGTCCATCGTGATCTCCTCGGCCCCGCGCGCGAGCCAGTAGCCGCCGTGGGCGCCGCGCGCGCTCATCACGAGCCCGGCCTTGCGCAGCCGCGCCACGACCTGCTCGAGGTAGGCCAGCGGCAATCCCTCGGCGTCGGCGATCGCCTTGAGGCTGGTTGGCTGCTCGGGCGATTGGCGGCCGAGCTCGACCATCAGCCGCACGCCGTACTCGGCCTTCGAGGAGAAGATCATCGAGCTCATATCCTACCAGCGCGCTAGGTTTACCAGGATGAGCCGGCAGCTGGCCACCGACGCGGAGATTGCCGAGGCGGCGGAGACCGCCCGTGCCGGCGGCCGGCTCGGCATCGACACCGAGTTCATGTCCGAGGGGCGCTACCGGGCCCAGCTGTGCGTGATCCAGATCGCGGTCGACGAGCCCGGCGACCACGGTCCTCGCATCCTGATCATCGACGCCCTCGCCGGTGCCGGCGTCGGGCCGCTGGCCGAGCTGCTGGCCGACCCGGCGGTCGAGGTCGTGCTCCACGCCGGCCGCCAGGACGTGGCGATCCTCCGCCGGGTGTGGGCGACCGAGATCACCAATATCTTCGACACCCAGATCGCCGCGGGGTTCGCCGGCGCGAGTGCCCAGGCCGGCTACGGCAACCTGCTCGGCGCGATCCTCTCCCGTCGCGTCGGCAAGACCGCCAGCTACACGCGCTGGGACGTCCGGCCGCTCACCCGCGAGCAGCTCGCCTACGCGGCCGAGGACGTCGCCCACCTGCTCGAGCTGGCCGACGAGCTCCAGCGCCGGCTGCGCGCGACCGGGCGGCTCGAGTGGGCGCGCGAAGAGTGCCGCCGGCTCGAGTCGGCCACCGATGAGCGTGACCCCGATTCCGCCTGGGAGCGACTGCCGCGAGTCAACCAGCTCGACGGACGCTCGCGCGCGGTGGCGCGCGAGCTGGCCGCCTGGCGCGAGCGCACCGCCGCCGCCGAGGACCGCCCGGTCGGCTCGGTGCTGAACGATCCGCCCCTGGTCGAGCTCGCCAAGCGCCAGCCGTCCAACCTCGACGCCCTCGAGCCGATCCGCGGGATCCACGCGTCGACGATCCGGCGTCGGGGGGGCGCCATCCTGGAGGCGATCGTCCGCGGGCTCGAGGCGCCGCCGATCCCCCGCGAGGAGGGCCGGGGACGCTCGGACCCGGGCGACGCGCCGCTCGTCGTGCTGGCCGAGGCGCTGCTGCGCGCGCGGGCCCTCGAGGCGGGGCTGGCCTATGAGCTGATCTCCTCACGCACCGAGCTCGAGCTGATCGTGGCCGCGGCGCGGCGGGGCGAGGCGGAGGCGGACGTGCGCACGCTGAACGGCTGGCGCGAGCACCTGGTCGGGGCCGACCTGCGGGACCTGTTGCGCGGACGCAGCGCGATCGGCGTCGGGCCGGACCGGCGCCTGAAGCTGAGCCACCCGCTCTCAGCCTGAGCCGTGCTCGAGCATCATCGAGATCGCCGGCGAGCGCGCGAACATCGCGCGTGAGAGCGCCAGGGTGATCGGGCGGGCGCGCACGATCCAGCCGAGCACGATCCCGCGGAGGTCGCCGTCGGCGGTCGCGTAGGTGACCCGCAGCCGGTGGCCGGGCGAGTCGGCAGCGTGCTCGTTGCCGGTGTCGCCGTCGGTGATGCTCCAGCCGAGTCCCTGGAGCATCACGCGCTCGCTCTTCATCAGGTCGAGCGAGCTGCGAAAGCGGTGGTCGACGACCACCAGCTGCACCGCGCAGTACGCGCCCGCGCCCTTGTCGCACTGCTGGGCGCGGGCGACCACCGCCGCCCCGTCGACCAGCGGCAGCTTCGCGACGTCGGGCACGCCGGGCGCGGCGGAGGAGCCGCACCCGGCGGCCACGGCCACCAGGGCCACAACACCTAGTCTTCGAGCTCGCATGGCGTCGGTCAATGTAACCATCGCCCGCTATGTGCTCGGCGTGGTGGCGCTGGCCGTCCTGATTGGCTCGCTCGGCCTCGCCGCCGCCGGCCTGCGCCGCCGCCTCCTGCCCGAGCACACCGGCGCGCTCGCGCGGCTCTCGGAGCTCCTGATCGGCCTCGCCCTGCTGGTCGCCATCCTGCAGATCCTCGGCACGCTCGGGCTGTTTCGCCTCGTCCCGGTCGTCCTCGCGGGCGTTCTCGCCGCCGGCGCGGTGACGGCTTGGACCGGGCTGCCGCTGGGGGGTGGGGTGAGGGCGCGCCCGCCGCTGCGCGGCGGCGCGCTCGGTTTCGCCCTGGGTGCCGGGGCCGTGATCGCGGCCGAGTGGGCGGTTCCCACCATCGACGCCTACGGCTACGGCATCCGGACGTTCGACTCGCTCTGGTACCACCTGCCGTGGGCGGCGAGCTTCGCGCAGAGCGCACGGATCACCTCGCTGCACTTCGACCTCGAGTTCCTGCTCGCGTTCTATCCGGCCACCGGGGAGCTGCTGCACGGGCTCGGCATCGTGCTGCTCGGGCGCGACACGCTGTCGCCGGCGCTCAACCTGATCTGGCTCGCCGGCGCGCTGCTCGCGGCGTGGTGCATCGGGCGACCCCGGGGCCGCGGAGGCCTGGCCGTGCTCGGCGTCGCGCTCGTGCTGGCCACGCCGATGATGTACTTCTCCCAGCCGGGCAGCGCGGACGACGACATCCTCGGGGTGTTCCTGCTGCTGGCGAGCGCGGCCCTGTTGATCGACGACCCGGCCACCGGCTGGACGCTGGTGCTGGCCGCGGTGGCGGCCGGGCTCGCGATCGAGATCAAGCTGAGCCTGCTCGCGCCGGTGTTCCTGCTCACCGTGGGCGTGCTGGTGTGCGCGCCGCGGGGGGCCAGGAGGGCCACCGCCGTCCACTGGCTGGTCCCGCTCGCCCTGGCCGGCGGCTTCTGGTACCTGCGCAACCTGATCGCGATCGGCAACCCGTTGCCGTGGAGCAGCTTCGGTGTGCTGCCGACGCCGGCGCCGCCGCTTCAGCAGCACAACACGTTTGCCATCGCCCATTACCTGACCGACTCCCGCTTCTGGTCGCACTTCTTCGTCTCGGGAATGGCCTCCCAGCTGGGGCGCTGGTGGTGGGCAGTCGCGACGCTCGCGGTGATCGGCGCGCTGCTCTGCCTCGGCCCCGGCGCGAGCGCCCGTCTGCGCATGCTCGCTGTCGTTGCCCTGGCCGGCCTCGCCGCCTACGTGGTGACCCCGAACAGCGCCATGGGCCCGGCCGGTGACCCGGTCGGCTTCGCCTTCAACCTGCGCTTCGCCGCACCCCCACTCGCGCTCGCCCTGGCGCTGCTGCCGCTCGCCCCGGCGTTCGACGATCGCCCGCGATGGCAGACCGGGCTCGGCGCGCTGCTCGCGGCGGTGCTGCTCGCCACGGTGGCCGAGCCGGCGCTGTGGCCGGGGCGCCACGCCGCCGCCGCGGTGGCGCTCGGCGTGCTCGTCCTCACCGGCGGCGTGCTCCTGGCCTGGCTTCACCGGCACGGGCGCCGCGGGACGGCCGCGCTCGTCCTCGCGGCCGCCGCGGCGGCGCTCGTGCTCTTCGGTTACCCGGTCCAGGGCCGCTATCTCCGCAGCCGCTACACATTCCGGCCGAGCGTCTCTCACCTGTCCGGCGTGTGGGCTTACTTTCGCCGTGTCCACGGGGCCCGGGTCGGCGTCGTCGGAACCTACGGCGAGTTCTTCTCGTACCCGCTCTTCGGCCTCGACCTGAGCAATCAGGTCCGGTACGTCGCCGACCATGGCCCGCACGGCTCGTTCACCCCGATCGCGAGCTGTCCGGCGTGGCGGCGCGCGGTCAACCGCGGCCGGTTTCGCTACCTCGTCACCACCCCGGGGCGCGACTACTGGCGCCCGGCGCAGCTGCAGCCCGCGCCGGAGGGAGGATGGACGCTCTCCGACCCGGCGGCGCACCTACTGTTCACCCGCTGGGTGACCGGGCAGCCGGTCCGCGTGTTCGTGCTGCGGGGCCGCTTGAAGGCATCCGGCTGCCGGTGAGCGGCTACTCTGGCAGTCGTGTCCACCGTCGCCGAGCTCCTCGAGGACCCTGAGCTCCTGGCCACCGAGTGGGACCTCGCTCCCCTCGTCGCGGAGGCCGATGGGGACGGGGACGGCTCGGTCGACCGTCTCCTGAGCGATGCGGCGGGGCTGGCCGACCATGTGTCGGGCGCCAACGCGGGCCGGGTCGCCGAGCTCGACGCCGACGGGCTGGCCACCGCCATGCACGAGCTCGAGCGCATCAACGACCTCGTCGGGCGGGCGGGCTCGTTCGCGGCGCTTCGCTTCTCCACCGACACCGGCGACCCGGAGCGCGGCGCACTGCTGCAGCGGGTTCAGGAGCGCGCCACCGAGATCGAGACCAAGCTGCTGTTCTTCGAGCTCGAGTGGGCGGAACTCGCGGACGACGACGCAGAGGCACTGCTGCGGGACGACCGCCTCGACTTCTGCCGCCACTATCTGCGCAGCGCGCGGCGCTACCGCCCGCACCTGCTCTCGGAGCCCGAGGAGAAGCTGCTGGCCGAGAAGTCGATCTCGAGCCAGAGCGCGTGGGGAAGGCTGTTCGGCGAGCTGGTCGCCGCGCTGCGGGTCGACCTCGACGGCGAGAAGATTTCCCTCGAGGTCGCGCTCAGCCGTCTCCAGGGCCCCGATCGGGAGGCGCGGCGCGGCGCCGCGGATGCGGTCTCGAGCGCGCTCGAGCCGGGCGTGCGCACCCGCGCGTTCATCTACAACACGCTGGTGTACGACAAGTCGGTCGAGGACCGCCTGCGCGCCTATCCGCACTGGCTGGCCAGCCGCAACCTCTCCAACGAGGCCTCCGACGAGTCGGTGATGGCGCTGATCGAGGCCGTGCGCCGGCGCTACGACATCCCGCAGCGCTGGTACCGGCTGAAGGCTCGGCTGCTCGGCGTCGAGCGCCTGGCCGACTACGACCGCTCGGCGCCCGTCCTGCCGGAGGACGTGGCGTTCTCGTTCGCCGAGGCGCGCGAGCTCGTGCTCGACACCTACCGCGCGTTTTCGCCCGAAGTCGGCCGCGTCGTGCAGCAATTCTTCGACGAGCGCTGGATCGACGCTCCCGTCCGCCCGAACAAGCGCGGGGGCGCGTTCTGCAGCTACACGGTGCCGAGCGTGCACCCCTACGTGCTGCTCAACTTCACCGCCCGGCGCCGCGACGTCCTCACCATGGCCCACGAGCTCGGCCACGGGCTGCACGCGGCGCTGGCCCAGCCGCGCGGGATCTTCCACCAGTCCACGCCGCTGACGCTGGCCGAGACCGCCTCGGTGTTCGGCGAGACGCTCGTGTTCGAGCGGCTGTTGGCGGCGGCCGCCGACGACCGGGAGCGCCTCGGCCTGCTCGCCGAGCGAATCGACGGCGCGATCGCCACCGTGTTCCGGCAGATGGCGATGAACCGCTTCGAGCACCTCGTGCACACCCGGCGGCGCACCGAGGGCGAACTGTCGGTGGAGCGGATCTGCGAGCTGTGGGTGGAGACCCAGCAAGAGCTGTTCGGCGACTCGGTCGAGATCACCGCGGGCTACCGGACCTGGTGGTCATACGTCCCGCACTTCATCAGCACCCCCGGCTACGTGTACGCGTACGCCTACGGGCAGCTGCTGGCGCTCTCGGCCTACGGCCGCTACCGCGAGGAGGGGGAGTCGTTCGTGCCCCGCTACGTCGAGCTGCTGGCGGCGGGAGGCTCGCGCAGCCCCGAAGAGCTCGGCGCGATCATCGGCATCGACCTCGCCGACCCGGGGTTCTGGGACGCCGGCCTGCAGCTGATCGACGGCCAGCTGGCCGAAGCCGAGACGCTCGCTGGCTAAACCTTCGCCTTGCGCGTGCGGGCGCGCTCCTCCTGGCGCTCGACCACGTTGACGATCAGCTTCAGCACCTGGTCGACGCCGGTCGCCTTGGCCTCGCCGCGAGCGAACGCCTCCCGCCAGTCGCGGACGTGGCCCTTGGTGGCCAGCGTGTTGAACAGCGGCCGCTGGACCGACAGCGTGACCCGGGCGTCGCCGGCGATGTCCCGGGTCACCTTCGGACCGGGTAGCTCGACGCGGTACAGCTGGACGTCGTGGCGGGCGCGCAGCTCGAGCGCGGCCACGAGCTTCAGCGGCTGGAGCGCCGGCACCTCCTCCAGGAAGCGGGTGACCGCGGTCTCGATCAGCGCCTTGGTGTCGGTCGCCACGGCGCGTGCCTACAGCCTGTGCCGCTGCAGCAGCTTGCGGCCGATCACCATCCGCTGGATCTCGCTCGTCCCCTCGCCGATCAAGAGCAGCGGCGCGTCCCGGTAGAGGCGCTCGATCTCGTACTCCTTCGAGTAGCCGTAGCCGCCGTGGATGCGCAAGGACTCCTCGACGCAGAAGCGGCCGGCCTCCGACGCGAATAGCTTGGCCATCCCGGCCTCGATGTCGGAGCGCTCGCCGGCGTCCTTCAGGCGGGCGGCTCGGAGCGTGAGCAGGCGAGCCGCCTCGACCTGCGTCGCCATGTCGGCGAGCTTGAACTGGATCGCCTGGTGCTCGGCGATCGGCTTGCCGAACGTCCGACGCTGCTGGGCGTAGCGGAGCGCGAGCTCGAGCGCGCGCTGCGCGATGCCGACGCCGCGCGCGGCCACGTTGACGCGCCCGAGCTCGAGTGCGTCCATCATCTGCGCGAAGCCCTTGTTCAGTCCCGCCGGCTCACCCCCGAGGATGTTCTCGGCCGGGCAGCTATAGCCGTCGAACACGAGCTCGGTCGACTCGACGCCCTTGTAGCCGAGCTTCTTGATCTTCGGCGGGATCTTGAAGCCCTGATAATCGCCGGTGTTCTCGGCGACCCCAGGCTCCTTCTCGGCGATGAAGCAGGTAAGGCCGCGGTGCCTCGGGTCGGCGGCCGGGTCGGTCCTGACCAGCACGAAGACCAGCCCGGAGAGCAGGCCGTTGGTGACCCACATCTTGGTGCCGTTGATCTCGTAGTGCTCGTCGTCGACCTTTCTGGCCGCGGTCTTGATCGCCGCGACGTCGGAGCCGAGCTCGGGCTCTGACAGCGAGAAGGCGGCACGGATCTCGCCCGTGGCCATCCTGGGCAGGTACTTCTGCTTCTGCGCGTCGGTGCCGAACTTCATCAACAGGTACGAGCCGATGAAGTGGGTGTTGACGATCCCGCTGATGCTGATCCAGCCGCGCGAGAGCTCCTCGACGATCATCGCGTAGGTGGTCAGGTCGAGCCCCATGCCCCCGTACTCCTCGGGGATCGTCACGCCGAACAGCCCGAGCTCTTTCATCTGCTCGACGATCGGCTCCGGAAAGCTGTCCTCGTGGTCGTAGTGCTCGGCCTGGGGAATGATCTGCTCGTCGGCGAACTGCCGCACCATCTCGGAGATCGCCTTCTGCTCGTCCGTCTTCTCGGTGTATGGGGTTGCGAGGGCCATGGACTCCGAGAATACGGCCTACAACTGCTCGAGCTGCACCTTCTCGTCGTAGAAGCAGAGCAGCCCGGCGATCCGGGCCGCCTCGGGTAGCGGATCGGCGTAGTACCAGATCAGGTCGCGGTGCACGGTGCCGCCGTCGAGCCGGACCGAGTAGTAGGCCGCCTGCCCCTTGTACGGACACCGAGTGACGCTGTCGCTGTGCTCGAGCTCGGCGACCACGTCCTCGCGCGGCAGGTACCAGCGCGGCCGCAGGTTTGACTCGAACAGGGCCGTCGCCCGCCGCGTCTCGGCCAGCACCCGGCCCTCGAGCGAGATCCGCAGGTGCCGGTCGCTGGTCAGGACGTCGATCCGGTGGTAGGGATCGCGGGGGTGGCCGAAGACCTCCTCGTCCTCCTCGAGCCAGTGGTCGATCTTGTTCCAGTAGAAGGCGATCAGGTCCTTGATCGGCGGCGCTCCGGGGAGCGGGTGGGGGTAGTACCAGGCGCCGGAGGCGATCTCGCGCCCGCCGACCCGGATCGTGTAATAGGACGCGTCGCCCTTCTTCGGGCAGTGCGTCTGCTTGCGGCTCGGCTCGAGCACGTCGGGCCGGACGTCCTCTGACGGGAAGTAGTACGTCGGCTGGGCGCCCGACTCGTGCAGGATCATCGCGCGGGTGCTGTCGGCGATCGTCTCGCCGCCGGCCACCGCTCGGATCCGCTTCGCCGTCGGCTCGAGGTACAGCGCGCGGCCCGGCGGCGGGGGATCGAAGTTGAAGCTGCCGGCGGGACGGGGACCCAGCGGACCGCTTCCGTACATCAAACCCATGGCGGCGAGGCTACCAACGGCTGAGCCGCCGGCGACGGTGGTCCTTCGCCAACGCCAGATGACGAGGCCCACTCGGACTCCGGGTCGCACGGACAACCCGCCCCCGAGTCGTGCGTCTGGCCCGGTCGCTTGTCGCCGGCGGCTGTGCTGTGGGCTGGATTGTGCTGGACGGAGCTACCCATGGCGCACGAACTCGACGAATATCTGAACGCGACGGGGCTATCCGGCGACGACGATGCCCAGCCAGACGATGGCCAGGGACACGACGAACATCAGCGCATCGACGACGTGCCATTCGGGCCGGCGCATGTGCAGGGCGATCAGCCCGAGGACCACCACCACCAGCGTGAGCTTGACATGCAGCGTCGAGTCGCTCCAGCGGTGGTAGTGCGAGGCCATCCCGACGCCGGTGAGGATCAGCACGACGATCGCCGCCAGCGTGCCGATGCCGAAGCGCCGCGCGGCGGCACGCAGCGGCCCGCGGTCCTCCGCGGCCCGGAGCACCGGCACCACCACCACGGCGAGCATCAGCTGACCGCCGACGAAGAAACCCATCGCGAGCAGGTGAAGCCACAGCACCCCGTTCCAGAACGTCATCCGCGACGGCGATGCTGCCACACTGGCGCCCGCCGATGAACTTCGCCCGTGATGTCGTCGACGCCGCTCCGCCGGCGCGGCTGGCCGTGGTCGAGCTGGCCCGCGACGGACGCCGGCGGGAGTGGAGCTTCGCCGAGGTGGCCGACCGCAGCTCCCGCCTGGCCGGGACGTTCCGCAATCGCGGCGTCGGCCGCGGCGATGTCGTGATGACACTGATCGGCAACCGCCCGGAGTGGGTGCTCACGATGGTGGCGTGCTTTCGCATCGGCGCAGTCGCGCTGGCCTGCAACGAACAGCTCCGCGCCAAGGACCTGCGGGTGCGGCTGCAGGCGGCTCGGCCCGCGCTCGTCGTGGCCGACCAGCGCGACGCCGGCGAGCTCAGCGCCGCCGCGCCGGACTGCGAGGTTCTGACGATTCCCGACGAGGCGCTGTTCGCCTCCGATCCGGTTCGCGCCGTCAAGCTCGACGGCGGCGATCCCTGCCTGATCACCTTCACCAGCGGGACCACGGGCGCGGCCAAGGGCGTCGTCCACGGCCAGCGCTATCTCCCCGGCCAGCGGCTCCAGGCGACGCACTGGCTCGGCGCGCGCCCCGGCGACCTGGTTTGGTGCACGGCGGCCAGCGGGTGGTCGAAATCGGCCCGCAACGCGTTCATCGCTCCGTGGCTGCTCGGCGCCGCGGCGCTGCTGCACGACGAGCGCTTCGATCCCGGCGAGCGCCTCGCGATCGTCGAGCGCGAGCGCGTGCGGGTCCTGTGCATGGCCCCGACCGAGTACCGCGTGATGGCCAAGCGCGTCGAGCTCCGCCCGTTGCCGGCGCTGCGGACGCTGGTGGCGGCGGGCGAGGCGCTCAACCCCGAGGTGCTGCGCGCCTTCGCCGAGGCAACCGGCGTGCAGATCCGCGACGGCTACGGCCAGACCGAGACCGGGCAGCTCACCGGCATGCCGATCGGCGCCCCGGTCCGCCCGGGCTCGATGGGGCGCCCGCTGCCCGGGATCGACCTCCAGGTCATCGACGGCGAGCTCGTGCTCGCGCAGCCGTCCACCGATCCCACCTTCTTCGTCGGGTACGTCAGCGGCGAGCCCGCCCCCGTGCAGAAGCCGTGGCGCACCGGCGACCGGGTCTCCCGAGACGCCGACGGATACCTGTACTTCGAAGGCCGGGCCGATGACGTGATCATCTCGGCGGGCTACCGGATCGGCCCGTTCGAGGTCGAGTCCGCGCTGGTCTCGCACGTGGCGGTGGCCGAGGCGGCGGTGGTGGCGGCGCCCGACGAGGAGCGGGGATCGGTGGTCCGCGCGGTCGTCGTGCTGCGCGACGGGGTCAGGCCGAGCGCCGAACTGGCCCGTGCGCTGCAGGATCACGTCAAGGCGCAGACGGCGCCCTACAAATACCCGCGGATCGTCGACTTCGCGCCGGAGCTGCCGAAGACGGCCAGCGGCAAGGTGCAGCGAGCCGAGCTCCGCCGCAGTTAGAAGCCTGACCCCGCGCTTAGTAGCCTGGACGCGATGCGGCCCGTGATCGGCATCTGCCCCAACCTCGTCGATGCCCAATGGGGAGTGTGGAGCCAGCGCGCGGCACTCACCCCGTTCGCCTATGTCGTCGCCGTGCAGGCGGCCGGGGGCATGGCGCTGGTGATCCCTCCGGATCCGCAGCTCGAGCGCGACCCCGACGGGGCCCTGGCGGCGATCGACGGCCTGATGGTGGCCGGCGGCAACGATCTCGATCCCGCCTCCTACGGCGCCGAGCCGCATCCGGCCACCCACAGCTGGGTTCCCGAGCGCGACCGCTCCGAGCTCGCGCTCGCCCGGCGCGCGGTCGAGCTCGACGTTCCGGTGCTCGGCATCTGCCGGGGCATGCAGCTCCTGAACGTCGCCTTCGGCGGGACGCTGCTGCAGCATCTTCCCGACGCCTACGGCCACGAGGATCATCGCCGCTACCCGGGCAGCTTCGACGGCGCCGACCACGACGTGCGGCTGAGGGCCGGCTCGGTGGCGGCACGCGCCGCCGGCGAGGAGCGGCATGCCACCAAGTCGCACCACCACCAGGGGGTCGACCGGATCGGCCGTGGGCTCGTGGTCAGCGGCTGGGCCACGCTCGACGATCTGCCCGAAGCGATCGAAGCGCCGGGCCGGCGCTTCGTGCTCGGAGTCCAGTGGCACCCCGAGGCCGACCCGGATTCGGGGGTGATCGCCGCGTTCGTGGGGGCGGCACGCGACTACCGCAGCAGCCGCGGCTCCGGATATGCGCCCGCTCGGATCGCGTCGGTCACCTCGGCGGCGTGAGCCGCGCCGCGGGTCTCGAGCACGAGCTGCACCGGGGCGATCGCGAGCGCCGAGTCGACCGGGATCGGGCGGCCGGACTCGAGCGAGCGCGGGAACGGAGCGCAGCTCGTGACCTGGACGCCGATCACCTCGATCTCGGGCCGCTCGAGCTTGAGCGCGATCGCCACCCCGCTCGCCAGCCCCCCGCCGCCCACCGGCACGATCGCCCGGGCCAGGTCGGGGACCTGGGCCAGCAGCTCGAGTCCGAGGGTGCCCTGGCCGGCGATCACCTCCCGGTCGTCGAAGGGGTGCACGAACGCGAGGCCGCACTGATGGGCGCGCTCGCGCGCGGCGGCCAGCGGCTGGTCGACGGTGCTGCCGCACAGCTTGACCTCGGCGCCCAGCCTCCGGGCGCCTTCCATTTTCGAGAGCGACGCGCCCTCCGGCATGAACACCTCGCAGCGCAGCCCGCGCGAACGGGCCGCGAAGGCGACGGCCTGGGCGTGGTTGCCGGCGCTGCCGGTGAGCACTCCGGCGG
Organism: Solirubrobacterales bacterium; assembly: GCA_019240655.1. Classification (GTDB taxonomy): domain Bacteria; phylum Actinomycetota; class Thermoleophilia; order Solirubrobacterales; family Solirubrobacteraceae; genus Palsa-465. The sequence goes on along the minus strand of JAFAXX010000070.1, from coordinate 36,951 downwards.
CGGCGGCGTCCCCGAGGGCGTCGATCTTGGCCAGCGCCCCGCGCAGCTTGAAGGACCCGGTGCGCTGGAGCTTCTCGGCCTTGAGCACGATCTCGACCCCGGCCCGTTCGCTCAGCGTCCCCGAGGCCAGCACCGGGGTCTCGCGAACCACACCGGCGCCGGCGGCGGCCGCCCGCCGGATGTCCCCGAGCGAGATCGGGGCGGTGCTCGCCGTGTCAGTCAGGGAGCGCCACCACCGCGTCGATCTCCACCTGCGCCCCCCGCGGCAACGCCGCTACACCGATCGTGACCCGGGCCGGTGGATCGGATTCGAAGAACGACTCGTAGACCTCGTTGACCTCGGCGAACGACCCCATGTCGGTCACGTACACGGTCAACCGCACCGCGTCGCCGAGCGTCGCCCCGGCGGCCTGGCACACCGCGGCCAGGTTCTCCAGGCAGCGCCCGGCCTGCGCGCCGGCCCCCCCGCCGACCAGCTCGCCGGTGCGCGGGTCCAGCGGGATCTGTCCCGAGCAGAACAGGAAGCCGTTGGCGCGGACGGCATGGACGTACGGTCCGACCGCCGCGGGGGCGTCGGGGGCGCTGATCGGCTCACGTGCGGCTGACAACTTGGCTCTCCTCTGCTTTGACTCACGAGAAGCGTATTGCCTGTGGGGTAGCCTGGTTGCATGGCCAACCGGCTCGCCGAGCAGAGCTCGCCCTACCTGCTCCAGCACAAGGACAACCCGGTGGACTGGAATCCGTGGGATGAGCACGCGCTCGCCCGCGCGCGCACGGAGGACCGGCCGCTGCTCGTCTCGATCGGCTACTCGGCCTGCCACTGGTGCCACGTGATGGAGCACGAGTCCTTCGAGGATCCCGACACGGCGGCGCTGATGAACGAGCACTTCGTCTGCGTGAAGGTCGACCGGGAGGAGCGCCCGGACCTCGACGCGATCTGCATGGAGGCCTGCCAGGCCATGACCGGCTCCGGCGGGTGGCCGCTGAACGCGTTTCTCACCCCGGAGCAGGAGCCGTTCTACGCGGGCACCTACTTCCCGCCCGAGCCGCGCCACGGGATGCCGAGCTGGCGGATGGTGCTGCAGGCGGTGGCCAAGGCCTGGCAGGAGAAGCGCGAGGACGTACGCCGGCAGGGCCGGGAGATCGTCCGCGCGCTCGGCAGCACGGCGTCGCTCGAGGCCTCGGCCGAGCCGATCCGGGCTGAGCCGCTGTCCGACGCCGTCGCTGCCCTGCGCCACTCCTACGACGCGGCCAACGGCGGCTTCGGGCGCGCGCCCAAGTTCCCCTCGGCCTCGCTGATCGAGCTGCTGCTCGCCCGCGGGGAGCGCGAGATGTCGCTCGGCACGCTGCGGGCGATGGCCCGGGGCGGGATCTACGACCAGGTCGGCGGCGGCTTTGCCCGCTACGCGGTCGACGCCACCTGGACGGTCCCGCACTTCGAGAAGATGCTCTACGACAACGCGCTGCTGGCGCGCGCCTACCTCCACGGCTGGCAGGTCTCAGGCGATGAGCGGCTGGGCCGGGTGTGCTGCGAGACGCTCGACTGGGCGCTGCGGGAGATGCGCGGCCCCGAGGGCGGTTTCTACTCGGCGCTGGACGCCGACTCCGAGGGCGTCGAGGGCAAGTTCTACGTGTGGAGCGACGCCGAGCTGCGCGACGCGCTCGGTGAGCTCTACGAGGACGCGGTGGCCTTCTTCGGGCCCCGGCCGTTCGAGCACCGCCTGATCCTCGAGGGCCGCGGCCCGGAGCCCGCGACGCTGCCGGAGATCCGCTGCAAGCTGTTCGGAGCGCGTGCGCAGCGCGTGCGCCCCGGCCTCGACGACAAGCGGCTGACCTCGTGGAACGCGCTGATGCTAGCGGCGCTGGCCGACGCCGGCGCGGTGCTCGAGCGCGCCGACTACCTGGACGCCGCGGTGGCGTGCGCCTCGTTCCTGCTCGCCGAGCTGCGCGACGGCAGCGGGCGCCTGCTGCGCACCTGGAAGGACGGCCGCGGGCGCCTGGCCGCGTATCTGGAGGACCACGCGTTCCTGCTCGAGGCGCTGCTCACGCTGTACGAATCGAGTTTCGATCCCCGCTGGTACGCCGAGGCGGTGAATCTCGCCGACACGATCATCGCGCGCTTCTCCGATCGCGAGCGCGGCGGGTTCTTCACCACCGCCGACGACCACGAGCGGCTCCCCACCCGACGCAAGGACCTCGAGGACTCGCCGATTCCGTCGGGCAGCTCCGCCGCCGCGTTCGGCCTGCTCCGCCTGGCCCTGCTCTCGGGCGAGGGCAAATATGAGCGCCACGCGCTCGGCGTGCTGCGGCTGGTGCATCCGCTCGCGTTCCGCCATCCGTCGGCGTTCGGGCACCTCTTGCGGGCGATCGACTTCTATCTGGCGCCGGTGCAGGAGGTAGCCGTGGTTGGCCCCGACTCCGAGGCCGCGGCGCTCGTGCGGGTGCTGCGCGAGAGCTACCGCCCGCATCTGGTTCTCGCCGGCGGCGAGGCCGACGGCGTGCCGCTGCTGGCCGGCCGCGAGCCGGTCGAGGGCCACGCCGCCGCCTACGTGTGCGAGCACTTCGTCTGCCAGGCGCCGGTCACCAGCCCCGATGAGCTGGCGGCGGCGCTCTCGCCCGGCGATACACAGCGCCGCGGGCCGGGGCCCTCGGCGTAGAGCCCCTACAGGACCGGCAGGTAGCGCTCGAGCTCCCAGGGCGTGACCTGGACCCGATAGTCCTCCCACTCCTGGCGCTTGATCTCGACGTAGCGGTTGAACATGTGCTCGCCGAGCGTGCGCAGAACGAGCTCGGACTGCGCGGTCAGCTCGATCGCCTCGCCGAGCGTTTCCGGGAGCTGCTCGATCCCGAGCCGCCGGCGCTCGTCGGGGGCCAGGTGGTAGAGGTTCTTCTCCATCGGCTCGGGCAGCTCGTAACCGTGCTCGATCCCCTCGAGGCCGGCCTGCAGAAGCACGGCGAAGGTCAGGTACGGATTGCAGGCCGGATCCGGGCAGCGCAGCTCCATGCGGGTGGCCCGCTCCTTGCCGGGGTGATACAGCGGCACGCGCACGAGCGCCGAGCGGTTGCGTCGTGACCACGCCACGTACACCGGCGCCTCGTAGCCCGGCACGAGGCGCTTGTAGGAGTTGACCCACTGGGCGAAGATCGCGCAGATCTCGCGGGCGTGGCGGAGCTGGCCGGCGATGAACGCCTTGCCGACGTCGGAGAGGAAGTACTGGTCATCGGGGTCGTAGAACGCGTTCTGCTCGCCGCTGAACAGCGACTGGTGGGTGTGCATCCCGGAGCCGTTCTTGCCGAACAGCGGCTTCGGCATGAAGGTGGCGTGGAAGCCGTACTTCATCGCGTATTCCTTGACCGTGATCCGGTAGGTCATGCAGTCGTCGGCCATCTTCAGCGCGTCGGCGTAGCGCATGTCGATCTCGTGCTGGCTCGGCCCGACCTCGTGGTGGGTGTACTCGGTGTGGATCCCGAGCTGCTCGAGCGCGAGCACAGTCTCCCGGCGCAGGTCCGAACCGGCGTCGAGCGTCGTGAGGTCGAAGTAGCCGCCCTCGTCGAGGACCTCGGTCGACTTCGGGTCGCGGAAGTAGAAGTACTCGAGCTCCGGGCCCACGTAGAAGTGGTCAAAGCCGAGTTGCTCGGCTCGCTGCAGCGCGCGCCGCAGGACGTAGCGGGGGTCGCCTTCGTACGGCGTGCGCTCGGGCGTCTGGATGTCGCAGAACATCCGCGCCACCCCCTGCTCGGCCGGCCGCCAGGGGAGCACCGCGAACGTCCCCGGGTCCGGCATCGCGATCATGTCGGACTCCTCGATCGGGTTAAAGCCGGTGATCGAGGAGCCGTCGAACCCCATCCCGCCCTCGAACGCGTCAGGCAGCTCGGTGGCGTTGATCGAGAACGCCTTCAGCTGCCCGAGGACGTCGGTGAACCACAGGCGGATGAAGCGGATGTCTCGCTCCTGGACGAGCGAGACGACCTCGTCGGCGCTCTGCGGCCGGGTGGCGATGCTCATGGCCGCGGAACCTTAGCGGGGCGCGGCCGGGCGGTCAGTTGGCGGCGGGGACGCGCCCGCGGGCCAGCCACCGCTTGGCCCACTGCTGCAGCTCGGACAGCGCCGGCTCGAGCTCGCGCCCCATACGGGAGAGGCGGTACTCCACCCGGACCGGCGGTCCGGAGATCACCGTGCGCTCGACGATCCCTCGCGCCTCGAGCTCCTTCATCCGCTCGGACAGGAGCCGGTCCGACAGCTCCGGAATGGCCTGGGCGACCTCGGAGAAGCGCAGCGGCCCGTCCATCAGGACACGGAGGATCGCCCCCGTCCAGCGCCGCCCCACCAGCTCGACGGCCTCGTGGTAGAACGGACAGCAGCTGGGCTCGCGCGGGCACACGGCGCGGTGAAGCTTACGCCGCCTGCAGCGCCCGCGATGCCTCACTCGAGCCGTCGACCGGCACCTCGCCGGCGACGTTGACCATCGCGGTGAAGGCCTCGAGCGCGACCGCGGCAATCGCCTCGAGGATCTGCTCGTCGTCCCAGCCGGCCTCGCGCGCCTCCTCGTGCAGGTGCATCGGCGTGCGGCCGCCGTTCCCGAGCAGGGCGTGCAGGTAGCGCAGCAGCGCCGCCTCGCGCGGGTCCTTGGAGGTGAACTGGCGCGCGTTCGCGACCTCGTCGAGCGCGAGGCCGGCCGTCCGCCCGGTGCGCGAGTGCATCGCGATGCCCGGCTCGGACTGATAGTGCTCGGCGACCGCGAGCGCGATCCGCTCGAGCGTGGCCAGCGTCAACTTGCCGTGGCGAAGCTCCGAGCGAAACCGCGCGTACGCCCGCAGCGCCGCCGGCGAGCCCGCCAGGACGCCGAGGAAGTTCGGCAGCTGCCCCCCGCTGGCGAGGGCACCACGGAGCACCGGGACTGACCCGTCCGGCGCGGTCAGGTCGTCGTGGATTTGGAATCTGCTCATTGGTGTTTTCATCGTGGCCACCAGGTCTTTTCGAAGGCGCGCGCTGTTGTCCTTCATTTTCAAGACTCGCTTACGCTTGATAAGTCTAGATCGACCGCGCAGCGCGCACAAGTGATTCGTGATTCGGCGAGTGCCCCCGTCAGCGCCACCCGCCTCTTCCCCTTATACGTCCGTGGATAAACAAAGGCTCAGCGCGCCTTCGGGGTTCCGTAAGGACGCCGGTCCTCGAGGGCCACCGGCGGAATCAGGCGCGGGGACGCGGGATGGCGGCCGGGAGCTGGGGAGTGCTGCCGAGCGCCGGGGCAGGACGGGTCAGGGTGAGCTGGGTGCGGAGGGTGGCATGCGCACTCGCCGCCGCAATCACCACGAGCAGGAGGCCGAGGAGCACGGCCCACATCGCGGCGCGGTCGGGCCGGAAGCCGGAGCGCGGGTGCGCCCGGCGCGGGGACCGGTGCCGGGATGGCGCCGCGGTGAAGTCCAGGTCACGCTCGGCGCCGCGGCCGTGGATGACCACCGTGCGCCGCTCGGCCACGGACCGGGCAGGGCGCGGCTCATCGGCCCCGACCGACCGGCGCGGCGGCGAGTCCTCCCACGAACCATCCAGCCAGATTGCCGCTGGCGGCAGCGACCTGCCCGACCGGCGCACCCGTCAATCCCTCTTCTCTCGATGCCTACGGGCTCGGCTGGCGGGCTCGCCCGAACGAGCGGCGCTACACGTCGAGTGATTGACCCGACAACTCGAGGTCCCCGCTTCCGCCCGCGCGACCGGCGATCGTCGGGACGGAACTCGGCTTTGCAGTAGCGAAATGCTAACCGGCCCTGGGGGCGCCGGCACTCCCACGACCGCATCAAAGCCCGCAGATTGCGGGCTGCTCGCGACGGCGACTCTGCCGAGGCACGCGGCCGTTACTTAAGACGCGACCTTGCCGAGGACGCGGCCGCTACTGACGACCGAGGCTTTGCCGAGGAACGCGGCCGCTACTCGCGACCGGCGACCTTGCCGACGAATGCAGCGACCTGCTGGGCCTGGCGACCCTGGAGGATCCCGGAGGGCATCACCCCGTTGCCAAGGCACGCCTGCGCGGTCTGCCCCGGCGGCGGGTTCGGAAGGCAGCCGTTGTTGATCGTGTTGAGGACCAGCGAGGCGGGCGGCCTCAGCATGTCGAGATTCGGGCCGACCTTGCCGACGGCGTTGGCGGCGGCGAGCGTGTGGCAGAGGGCGCACTTCTCCCCGAACAGCGTCCGGCCCTCCTTGTCGGCGGCGGTCAGCGTGATCCCTCCGATCTGCCCGCTGGCGTTGGCGTGGTTTCCGTTCAGGAAGATGAGCGGGATGGCGATCCCGAACGCGATGTAGAGGATCACCAGGCCCACCGCCATCGCCCGCCGGCCTCTATAGGTCTGCGTCTGCAGGGTCTGACGCGCGCCGCCGAGCCCGCCGCGCGCGGCGATGAAGAACACACCGAGCGCGAGGAGCACCCAGAAGGCGACGAAGAGGACTATGCCAAGCACGTGCGCGCGCACCATATCGCGCGGCGCGCCCGGACGGGGTTCACCGCCGGCGCCCCGCGAAGCTCATCACCGCCGGCGCCCCGCGAAGCTCATCGCCGCCGCCGCCCCGACGCGAGCACATCACCGCCGCCGCCCCGACGCGAAGCTCATCACCGGCGGGGCGACGGCGCGGAAGTCGTCGGCCTCCTCTCGCCGCGCGCGCTCGCGTTCGTCGAGCATCGAGAAGTCCTTGACCTCGGCGATGAGGCGATCCGGCGCGGCGATCGAGTCGACGCGGTCGACCAGCACGCTGATCGCGCCGTCGGCGGCGGGGAGGCGCTCGAGCTTGCCGTCGGCCAGCATCAGCGGCTCGGTCCTCACGATCAGGCGATGGCTCTCGTAGAGCCTGGCCGGGACGATCAGGTTGATCGTCCCCCGCTCGTCCTCGAGCAGCACGAAGACGATCCCGTTGGCCGTTCCCGGCCGCTGGCGGGCGACCACGAGGCCTCCCACCCGCACCCGCGTTCCGTGGGGCAGGGTCGCGAGGTCGCAGCTGCGCACCGCATCCGCCGGCAGGCGCTCGCGCAGCAGGGCGAGGGGATGAGCGCGGGCGGTCAGGCCCATGGTTCCGTAGTCGGCCAGCATCGTCTCCCAGTCGGAGAGGCCGGTGAGCGCGGGCGGCGCCGGGAGATCGAGCGGCAGCGCCAGCTGCGTGCCGCCGGGGACCTTCCGCCCCGGCGTGGCGACACCGAGCTGCCACAGGGCGATACGGCGCGCCGACCCGGGAAGGGTCGCCGGCGGCACGAGCGAATCGCACGCTCCCGACCAGGCCAGCAGCTCGAGCGAGGGAGCGCTCGAGCCCGAACGCGAGGCCAGGTCGGACAGGCTGCGGAAGCGCCCTCCTCGCTCTCGTGCGGCGACCAGGTCGTTGACCTCCTGCTCGCGGACGCTGCGGACGTAGCCGAGCCCGATGCGGACCCGGCCCTGCTCGTCGAGGTCGCATTCGGCCTGGCTGCGGTTGACGTCGGGCGCCAGCACCTCGATCCCCCGCCGCTGCGCTTCGTGGACCAGCGCGTCGGGGGGATAGAAGCCCATCGGCTGTTCGTTCAGCAGCGAGCACAGGAACTCGGGGCCGTAGTGGACGCGCAACCACGTCGACTGATAGGCGAGCAACCCGAACGCCGCGCCGTGGGCCTTGGGAAAGCCGAAGCCAGAGAAGCCCTGGATCATCGAGAACACGCGCTCGGCCGTCGCCTCGTCGACGCCGTGGCGGCGCCTCGCCCCGGCGACGAAGCGCTTGTGGTAGGCCTCGATCGCCGCCTCTGAGCGCTTGCGGCTCATCGCCCGCCGCAATCCCTCGGCCTCGCCCGGCGAGAAGCCCGCGAAGGCGATCGCCACCTCCAGCACCTGATCCTGGAAGATGATCGTGCCGAGCGTCTCGCGGAGCACCGGCTCGAGCGAGGGATGCTCGTAGGGGACCTGATAGTCGGGATCGACCCGCAGGCGCTGGCGGCGGGCGATGTACGGGTTGACCGCGCCGCCCTGGATCGGGCCGGGCCGCACGATCGCCACCTGGATCGTGATGTCCTGGAGGGTCTCCGGCCGAGTGCGGTAGAGCGACTGCATCTGGGCGCGGCTCTCGATCTGGAACACGCCGGTGGTGTCGGCCGCCTGGATCGCCCGGTAGGTGGCCGGGTCGTCATAGGGGATCGTCGAAAGGTCGATGCGCTCGCCGCGGGTCCGCGAGATCAGCTCGACCGCGCGCTCGACGGCGGAGAGCATGCCGAGCCCGAGCAGGTCGATCTTCAGAAAGCCGGCGTCCGAGCAGGAGTCCTTGTCCCACTGGACGATCTGGCGCCCCTCCATCGCCGCCGGCACGATCGGGCAGCAGTCGACGAGCGGACGGGTGGCGACGATCATCCCGCCGGAGTGCTGAGAGAGGTGGCGGGGGAGCCCGTGCGCCTCGGCGGCGAGGCGAACCAGCCAGGCCCAGCGGCCGGATGCGTGCTGCGCGCTCGTGCCGGGGTGCGCGCCGAACGCCGCCTCGATGTCGTCCCCCACTCGCCGCGCGTCCCAGCCCTCGCTCCCGCGCGCCACCCGCTCGATCTCACCCGGTGGGAGCCCCAGCGCCTTGCCGAGCTCGCGGATCGCGCCGCGGGCGCGGTAGGTGGGGAAGGCGGCGACCAGCGCCGAGCGGTCGTGCCCGTAGCGCTCGTGGATGCGCGGGATCAGCTTCTCCCGGATGTCCCGGGGAAAGTCGAGGTCGATGTCGGGCAGCGCGGTCAGCTCCTCGTTCAGGAACCGGCCGATCAGGAGCTCGGTGGCGATCGGGTCGACGTGGGAGAGCCCGGTGAGGTAGCAGACGATCGAGGAGACGCTCGAGCCCCGTCCCCGCCCGGGCGGCAGCAGCGCGCGGGCGGTGTGCGGTCCGCGCACCTCGACCGCGACCTCGCGGGCGAGCTCGAGCAGATCGTGGTGGAGGAGGAAGAACCCGGGCAGGTCGAGCGCCTCGATGATCCGCAGCTCCTCCTGCAGGCGCGCCTGGGCGGTGTCCCGCACGCCCGCGCTGCTGCCTCCGTACCGCTCGTGCAGCCGGTGCCGGCAGAGCTCGCCGAGCTGCCGCATAGCGCGTTCGTCGTCCGCCCCCGGGTAGCGGTAGCCGAGATCGCTGGTGAGCGAGAAGCGCAGGCTCTCGGCCAGCCGCTCGGTCTCCGCCACGGCGTCGGGATGCTCGGGGAACCGGGCCGCCATCGCCTCCGGCGGGGCGAGCACGTGGCTGAAGTTGCCGCGCCGCTCGGGCTCGGAGGCATCCAGCGTGGTATGCAGGCGGATCGCCACGAGCGCGTCCTGAAGCGGCGCCCGGGCGCGTGTGTGGGCGTGGACGTTGCCCGTGGCCACGCAGGCGAGTCCGAGCCGCCCCGCCAGGGCGGCCAGCCGGCGGTTGCGCGCGCGGTCGTCCCGCTGGAACGGCCGCTGGAGCTCGATCCTCAGCCGCTCGGGCCCGAACGCCTCGAGCAGCCGGCGCACGGTCGGCTCGTCGTGGACCCCGCGTCGGGCGCAGCCGCTCAGGCAGACGAGACCGCCGGCATGCTCGAGGACCGTTTCCAGAGCGACGAACGGAAGCGTGGGTGGCCCCGGCTTCTCGCGCGTGTGGGCGTGCGCCCGGGTGAGGATCCGGCACAGGTTCGACCAGCCGTCGGCGTCATGCACCAGCAGGGTGAGATGCCGGCCGTCGGAGAGGTCGATCTCCGCGCCGTGGATCGGTCGCAGCCCGAGGGCCCGCGCGGTAACGGCGAATTCCATCGATCCCGAGACCGAGTTGTGGTCGGTCAGCGCCAGCGCCCGGTAGCCGAGCTCGAGCGCGGCCGGAACCAGCTCGTCCGGCAGCGACGCCCCATCCAGGAACGAGAACGCGGAGTGGCAGTGAAGCTCGACGTACCCGGCCACGAACATATGTTCGCACTCGATTCCCCGGGATACAAGTCGGGTCTCTACGGTCCCAATGTGAGATGCTATTGTCTCAAACGTATATACTGTTGCCTAGAGCGAGGGGCTGAGATTCATGTCGGAAGCGCGAGCAAGCACGAATCTCCATGAGCAGCCCTCGACCGACGCCGCGCCGGTCGAGGATTGCGGATGGGAGGCCGACGATCGGGCCATGCACGCCGCACGTGAAGCCAAGGCCTGCTGTGAATATGCCCGCCAGGTAGCCGAGCGAGGTCAGGCCCGGCTCAGAGAACTGGAGCAAGCGCAGCGGCACCTTCGGGCGGAAGTCGATCGCGAGACCGAAGCGGCTCTGCGCGAGGCGGTGGCGGCAAAGCGGAGAGCCCGCCAGCGGGTCAAGGAGGCGGCGAGGAAGCTGATTGAGGCGAGGCGGCTCGTGGACGAGGCGCAGGCGCCCGCGAGCAGATCGCACGACCCAAGCTGCTGGGGGCAGGTCACCGATCGCGCGCTCGAACTAAACGGTGAGGCTGAGCGGCAAGCGGTCAGCCGACGCCCAGCCGGCGACCAGGAATGGCAGCTCAGCGGCGGAAGCCTCGGCTGTCGCACGCGACAGGAGCTAGTGGTGCTGGCGGCGACGCTCGGGGTCAAGAAACCGACCAACCTGACCAAAAGCCAACTCGTTTACGACGTCACCAAGGCGTCTGGTGACCACCGGTCAGTGCCAGGAGCCCACAGAAACGGGAACCGGCGAGAGGAAGAACACGACTAGCCTGCTCTCCGAAGGCGCGCGGTTCACGATGCGCTAGTCGACGACGCGGCCCTCGGGGAACCGGGGCAGGTTGTCGTCGGGGATCGGCTCCCAGGGGGCGGCGTAGGCGACGAACTGCCGGGCGCCCGGGCGCACGCCGGGATCGTCGTCGAGCGCGCCCAGACGCACGCCCACCTGCGAGGCGTCCTCGGGGCTACGGCTGAACAGCGCCGACCCGCAATCGCCGCAGAACCACTTCTCCCACCCGCCCTCCGGCTTCCACGCGCGGAGGCGGTCCTCCCCCGTGAGGACCCGGAAGCTACCCGGCTCGGTGCGCCCGTTCGCCGACGCCGCCGTCCCGGTACGGCGCTGGCAGCGCCGGCAGTGGCAGTAGCTGGCGGACACGAGCGGCGCGGCCACCTCGAAGCGAACCGCCCCGCAATTGCACCCGCCGGTCAGGTGACGGTTGTGCGAGCTCACAGGGCAGCGACCGCCTGCGCGAGGTCGCGCTCGGGCTCGATCCGCCAGATCACAGCGGCGCGACCGCCTGCGCGAGGTCGCGCTCGGGCTCGATCCGCCAGCGGCGAGCGACGAGTGCGAGCCGTTCGTCGAGACTCCAGCGATCCGGCCGCTCTTCGCCGGTGTGCTCGGGGCTCGCGCCCTTGAGCGCCATGGTGCCGGTGTTGTCGCCGAGTAAACGGATGGCCTCGACGTCGTCCGGCCCGAGCCGGATCTCGGCCGGCAGCGCCGCCACCTCCGCGCGCTTGTCCTCCACCGGGCGGGCGGCGGCTCCGGCCTCCTGGATAAGCGTCGGGACCACGCAGGCCACGGGATCGTGGGCGAGGTTCCACTGACAGGCGAGCTGGATCATCGTGAGCCCGGCGCGCCGGGCGATCGGTCGCATTCCGTCGAGTCGCTCCCGGCCGGCCTCGATCCACCCGGCGGGCCGGAAGCTCCGGTGATCGCGGGGCAGCAGTTCCTGCCCGGGCAGAAGATCGTCGAAGAACAGACCGCCGTAGTCGACCACTCGCGTGATCACCTTCACCTTCGCGGCCGCGGCGGCGCCGAGGCATAGCTCGCCCGGCCAGGGCTCGAGCGGGTTGAAGATGATCATCGCCCAGTCGATCACCGCGCCGAAGCGCTCGAGGCAGTCGATCAGGTCGAGCGTGAATCCGTTGGCCGGGCCGGGGGCGACGCCGATCAGGCGGGTCAGGCCCGCTTCGCGCACGGCCGCCATGCCGCTCCACACCGCCTCGCTGGTGTAGCCGGTCCGATCCGGGTTGTGCAGCAGCAGAAGATCGAAGCGGTCGACCCCACAGCGCTCGAGGCTTCGCTCAGTCGCCATGCGGAGGTAATCGGCGTACTGCGCGGGCGCCCGCAGGCGCGAATCGGTGAAGCGGGGAAAGCCGCGGGCGCCGTCGCGTTCGCCCGCGTAGAAGTCGTGGCCGACGGCTCCGACGACGCACAGCCGCTCGCGCGGATGACCGGCGATCGCCCGCCCGAGCATCCGGTCGGCCTCGCCGGCACCGTACACGTCGGCGGTGATCACGGTGCGGATGTTCTCGTCGGGGGCGATGAGGGTGAGGAAGCGCTCGTCGTCGAGCGGCTCGCCAAAGTGCATGAAGCGACCGCCGCTCCACGTTCCAACCGCGGTGGGGCCGGGATCGATGGGGCTCACCCGGCGGAGTTTACGTCGGCGCTCGCTCACCGCTGCCGCCACCACCGGCCGCTCAGCAGGTCGTGGAAGACCACCTCGTTGCGCCCGCACACCGTGACCAGCTCCCAGTAGCGCCGGCGCAGCGGGCGCTCGGTCCACCAGCGGTCCTCGAGCAGCCACGACTCGCGCACACCGTCGACGGCGCGTCCGTCGACCTCGAGCGGCAGGCCGTCCTCGCCGGCACGCACTGCCACCCGGCGGGGGACGGAGAGACGACGAGGTCCGCTCATCGCTTACCCCTATCCGTCAAACGGCGTCAGCAGGGCTCGTCGCTCCGGGAACCGCGAGCCCGGATCGACCTCGAGCACGCGCAGCGCGGCATCCGGACCGGCGGCGGCGCGAGTCTGCCGGATCGCTTCCCGCAGGCGCTCACGCCGGGCCGCGGCGGGATCCTTGAGCAGCGCGCGCTGTTCGCTCGCCGGCGGCCCAAAGCGCTCCACGGCGAGCCTGAGCTCCTCGGCCGGCGCCGGCATCAACGCCAGGCGGGGACTCAGCGCGAGCCGCATCCGCACCGGGTCGGCCAGGGCCTCCCGGAACACCACCGGGGCGCGCCACGTGCCTCCCCGCTCGACCAGCGCGGCCGACAGCACGACAGCGCGCAGCGTCCGGCCCCGCCGCTCGCGCCGGGCCAGCAGACGGTCGATCAACACCCCCAGCCCCCGTTCCAGCTGCAGGCCCGAGGCGGCCTCGGGCAACTCGAGCAACTCGCGCAGGAACTCGCCCGCGGGGCGCGGACGCAGCGCGCCGTCGCCTCCGCTGGCCAGCTCGTGGGCGAGCACGCCGGCGGTTCCGAACCGGTCGGCCAGCGCCGGCGGGGCGAGGGCGGCCAGCTCGCCGAGCGTCCGGATGCCGAGGCGCTCGAGCGCTTCCGGCAGCTCGGCCAGGGCGGGCCGGGCGCGGAGCAAAGCAACCGGAAGGGGAGCCAGGAAAGCCCGAGCCTCGCGGCGACCGCCCGCGACGATCACCGGCCGGCGCGCCCTCGCCCGCGCCGCCGCCGCCACCGCGGCGAAGCGAGCCGGCGCCACGCCGTAGCGCGCGGGTGCTCGCACCGCTCGTCGCGCCGCCTCGACCACGCCCTTGACCCGATCGGCGTCGCCTCCGACCCGCGTGCCGTGCAGGCGCAGGAGACCACGGGCGTCGAAGCACACCAGCCCGGGTCGTTCCGGCTCGACCGCCGCCCCGATCGACTCCAGACGCACCAGGAGCCGCTCCCAGGCGTCGGCCACGCCCGCCGGATCGGGCGGGATCAGGCTGAGCGCCGGGCAACGGGCGAGCGCCTCGCCGAGGCGCATCCCCGGATCGACCCCGAACGCCTCCGCGGCCAGGCTGACCTCGCCAACCTGCTGGGATCCGCCCGGTTCCGGGGCCAGCGCCGCCGGGCCGCGCAGCAGCTCGTCGCGGCCGCCCGCCGCGGTGGTGAGCTGAAAACGCGGAAGCAAGAGGCATACGATCAGCGCCATCACGAACGTATGTTCGCAAGCCGGCCGGACGGAATCCGTGGCGCCGCGGGGAGGACATATCGCCTGGGCGCTCGCGGTGGTAGGTTGGCAGCCAATGGCCAACCCGGTCGACCTCGCCGCCCAGGGCGTACGGACTCTGCGGGCGTTCAGCCACCGGATTCCGATCGGCGGTGGCGCGCTCGCGCCGTCGCTCGAAGACGCGGTCACGGGGCGAAACGTGCTCATCACCGGCGCGTCGTCGGGAATCGGCAAGGCCGCAGCGCTTCAGATCGGCAACGCCGGCGGGACGGTGCTGCTGGTCGCCCGCCGCCAGGACCAGCTCGAGCAGGTCAGGGAGGAGATCGAGGCCAAGGACGGAATCGCCTACGTCCACCGCTGCGACCTCAACGACCTCGACGACATCGACCGGATGGCGGCGGAGGTGCTCGAGCAGCACGAGGCGGTCGACATCCTGGTCAACAACGCAGGGAAGTCGATCCGGCGCTCGATCGACCGCGCCTATGACCGCTTCCACGACTTCCAGCGGACGATGCAGCTCAACTACTTCGCGCCGGTCAAGCTGATCCTCGACCTGCTGCCCAAAATGCGCGAGCAGCAGTCGGGCCACATCATCAACATCTCGACGATCGGGCTGCAGATGAACACGCCGAGGTTCTCAGCCTACGTCGCCTCGAAGGCCGCGCTCGACGCCTTCGCTCGCTCGGTCGGCCCAGAGGTGATCGGCGACGGCGTTCACATCACGACCGTCTACATGCCGCTCGTCCGCACGCCGATGATTGCCCCGACGAAGATCTATGACCGCTTTCCGACGCTCAGCCCCGACGAGGCCGCAGACCTGATCACGGAGGCGATCCGCAAGCGACCGAAGCGGATCGCCACCCCGATCGGGAGCATCGGCCAGCTGAGCTACGCGATCGCTCCCGGCGCCCAGGACCTCGTGGTCAACCGCGCCTACCAGCTGTTTCCGGAGGGCGAGAGCGACACCACGAAGGAGACCGAGGAGCCGACGCCCGAGCAGCGCGCGTTCGCGCGGGCGACTCCCGGCGTGCACTGGTAGCGCGCGGCGAGGCGCCGGGCCATCGAGGCGTCCGGATGACCGGTCCCAGGGACGCCGCGCGGAGCGCGGCCCATCCCCCACCCCTGCCACCCCCGCGCCGCGGCCCACTCTGTGACCGCGCTGCCGGGCGCCGGCAGCGGAAGCCGCCGAGAAGCCTAGGCAGAGCTGCCGGCGTCCCGCATCAGCCGGCCGACCGGGACCGCGGTCAGGTGCTCGTTGGCGAGCTGGCGGCTCAGCGCGGCGACCAGCTGCACCTCCGCCGGACCGGTCAGCGTCAGCTCCACGACCTCGCCGGGGCGCAGCGGTCCGAGCGCGTCGCCGGCGTCGTCGACCTTCACCGCACCGGCCACCAGCCGGCCGCCGGCGCCGTGGGCCAGCCACCACTGCCCGACGCTCGGCCCGTTGGACGCATACAGGAAGTGGCGCTGCAGCCCCATCTCGCGGATCAGCCGGCGCAGCTGCGCGCGTGTGCGCAGCCAGCGGACGAGCCCCCCGGTGGGCAGGCGCGGGAGGGTCTGATCGCCGTACACGCTGAGGACCGCCGCCGGATACGCCTGGCCGACCGTGAACGAGGCATGGATCCCGAGGGCCGAGAGCGTCCCGGCGAGCTCGGGGACCTGTCCGACCGGGGCGTCGATCAGCACCCCGACCTCGGGCCGCCCGGTCGACACCGCGGTAACCGGGCGCATGTGCGCGAACCGCGAGACGACCGTGTAGGAGGCGCCGGCGGTCAGCGTCCACCCGATGGCGGCGACGACGGCCGCGGTAGCGGTGACCGCGCGCGCGGTGCGCACCCGCCAGCGCGGGAGCTGACGCGCGCGCCGCTCGTCGCCGAGGATCAGGGACGCGGTCGACGGGCGGCGAGCGAACGAGCCGTCGGGCTCGGGCCGCTGCTCCAGGGCGCGCTCGACCGCGGGACGGAGCTCGGCCTCCTCGCGCGCCACCTGGGCGAGGCCGAAGCGCTCGAGAGCCGCGTTCGACGCCCGCACGTGACCGTATCCGAAGCCATAGGAGACGACCGGGCAGCCGCGGATGATCGCCTCGAGGACGGTCAGTCCGGCGCTCGAGTGAATCAGCGCGTCGGTGGCCGCGAGCACGTCGCTCATCCGGTCGGTGAAGCCCATCACGCGCAGGCGCGGCTCATCGCCGAAGCGCTGGGTCACGCGCGCGCGCAGCTTGTCGTTGCGCCCGCACAGACACAGCACGATCGCGTCGGGCACCTGAAGGGCGACCGCGGTGGCGCCGAGCAGGTCGCCGACCCCCCACCCACCGCCGGAGACGGCGATCACGCGGCCGTCGGGCGGCAACGCGAGCGCGCGGCGGGCATCGGCGCGCGAGCGCGCGGCCAGGAACGCGGGGGAGCTCGGCGGCTTGGCCCAGCGGACGCTGCCCGGACCGGCGATCTCCTCGACCTCCTCGGCCGACTCCGGGTGGGTGATGAAGTGCAGGTCTATGCCGGGATGGGCCCAGAAGTGCAGCCCGGCGAGATCGGTGATCGACGAATAACACGGCACGTCGAGGCGCCCGCGCCGGCGTAACTCGCCGAGCACCGCGGTGACGCCGGGGTAGGTGGAGACGATCTGGTCCGGGTTGTGGGCCCGGATCAGGCGCATCAGCCCGCGGTGGCCGAGCGCGGTCAGCAGCCACCGGGCCAGCCACCGCGTGGGAGCGAAGTTCATGAACAGGCGGTACTGGAAGTCAAACCACCACGGGACCCAGCGGAACATGAACGCCGAGTTCTCACGCAGCAGGCGGGTCAGCAGCCAGCCCATGGCGGGCAGCCCGTTGACGATCGAGACCTGCGCATCGGGATCCTCGTCGCGGAACTCGCGGGCGACGGCGCGGGCAGGCAGGTCGTGGCCCTCGCCGATGTCCGCCGAGATGATCAGCACCTGGCGCGGCCGTGACTCGGAGTCCGGCTCTCCGGCCGGAATCACCGCCTGCGCCTCGCGCGCAGCGGCCAGCGCGGCCTGCTCGCGGCGCCACTCGACGTACCGGCGAACGCCCTCGGAAAACGGCGTCGAGGCGCTCCAGCCGAGCTCCGCCAGCGCACGCCGCGAGCAGACGACCTTGCCGCCGAAGTCGCCTGGGCGGGCCGGCGTGTACTCGATCGAGACGTTCCCGACCAGGTGCTGGACGGTCTCGGCAATCTGCTTGATCGTCACGTTCTCGTCGCTGGCCAGGTTGTAGACGCGGTTCGCCGCCAGGTCGCTCAGCCCGCGGGCGACACCGTCGGCGAGGTCTTCCACGTAGACGAACCGGCGTGACTGCGAGCCGTCGCCGGCCAACGTCAGAGGCTCGCCCCGCAGCGCCTTGTTCACGAACGCCGGGATCACGGCCGCCTCCCGCGCCCGCGGGCCGTACGGGATGCCGAAGCGGAGGATCGTGTAGTCGATCCCGTAGAGCTCCTGGTAGGCCTTGCAGTAGAGCTCGCCGGCCAGCTTGGTGCTCGTGTACAGATGGCTCGGCGCCGGCAACAAGGTGTCCTCGTCCACGGCGTCCTCGCGGCAGTCGGAGTAGACCCAGATCGTGCTGGCGTAGACGATCCGCTGGACGCCGGCGCGGCGCGCGGCCTCGAGCACCGAGACGGTGCCGCGGGCGTTGATGCGCTCGGCGTCCTCCGGTGAGGCGTGCACGTCGTTGACGTCGGCCACCGCGGCCAGGTGCGCGACCGCGTCGCAGCTGTGCAGTGCGCGCTCCAGCGCCTCGCGGTCGGTGATCGACCCGAGCACGGTGTCGACCGTTCCCCGCTCGTGCCACGGCGACGGGCGGAGGTCGTAGATGACCGGCTCGTGGCCGCGCGCACGCAGCTTGTCGACCACGTGGGAGCCGATGAAGCCCGATCCGCCTGTGACCAGAACCCTCATTCTCGGTCGCCGCGCTCCGGACGGTAGTACAGCGGGACGCAGGAATGGTTGTGCGCGGCCCAGTCGGAATTCGGCAGCGTCACGTCATGGCCCATGATCCGGTGGCAGAGCTCGTCGTAGACGCGCCCGGTCGAGCGCTCGAGCCAGTCGAACACCACGTACTTGTAGAGGCCCGAGGTCATTCCCTCGGGAAGCTCGAGCCGGTTCGGGTACGCGGGGTCGAGGTGCGCGCGCGCGACCTCGTTCTTCCAGGCCACGATCTCCGGCAGGCGCTCGATCTGCACGAGCCCGAGCGCGGCGGTGAACTCGTTCATCCGGAAGTTGAGCCCCCGGACCTCGAAGCCGGGCTTGCCGTAGTTGCGGAAATCACGTGCGTAGTCGATCAGCTCGGGGCGGCCCGAGACGAGCACTCCGCCCTCCCCGGTCGAGATCGTCTTGGTCGCGTAGAGCGAGTAGACGCCGGCGTCGCCGTAGCTCCCCGCCTGGCGGCCGTTCCACGACGCGCCGTGGGCGTGCGCGCAGTCCTCGAGCAGGAAGATGTCGTGCTCCCGGCAGTAGGCCGCGATCCGCTCGCTGTCGAACGCGATGTGTCCGCCGATGTGAACCAGGATCGCCGCCCGGGGGCGGTGCCGCTCGGCCTGCTCTTCGAACGACGCGTACGACATGCAGAGATCCTCGCGGTTGCAATCGACGAAGCGCACCTCCGCGCCGGCGTGCAGCGCGGCCAGCGGGGTGGCCATGAACGTGTTCGACGGGCACAGGACGGTCTCCCCCTCGACCCCCGCGAACCCGAGCGCCGCCAGCGCGCCGCCGGCCCAACTCGACAGCGCCACCGCGGGGGCCGCCTGGTAGGCCTCCCACGCCGCTTCGAAGCGCGAGACCATCGCCGCCTCCGACCAGCGCTCCGAATCGAGGACCTCGTCGATCAGCGCGTGCAGGCGCGCCCGGTCACGGTGGTCGAAGCCGATCGCGAAGCGCGCGAAGTCAGGCGCGCTCGAGGTCGAGGAGGCAGCTGCAGTGCTCATGGTGGTGGATGCTCAGCGCGGGGCACGTGCGCCTCCGGCCAGGCGCCGGCGCCATGCTCCCCGCAATCACGCCGGTAAGACGGTATCGAGTCCAGCGGATCTCAGCAGGCTGAGTATCGTCGGCAGCGCGGCGACGGTCCTGCGGTGCGAGTGCCGGGAGCTGTAGAAGTCGGCGTCGTGCAGCAAGATCACGTCGCCCGCGGTCACATCCCGGGTCGCGCGCGCCGCGATCCGCCGCGGCGTCGTGAACCTCCGCCAGTCCTTGCCCCAGCGCGACCACAGCAGCGGCTCGAAGCCTGCTTCACGGGCGGCCCGCAGGCCGGCGCCGCTGTAGATCCCGTAGGGCGGGCGGTGCAGTCGCGGCCGACGCCCGGTCGCCTCGGCGATCGCCGCCGCGCCCCGGGCCAGGTCGGCGGCGACCTCGGCCGCCGACATGCGCAGCTGCAGCCGGTGGCGGTGGCCGTGCAGGGCGATCGCGTGACCGGCGGCGGCGATCCGGCTGGCCAGCTGCGGCCGGCGCTCGACCTGCTCGCCGACGAGGAAGAAGGTCGCCCGCGCGCCGGCACCGGCCAGGACCTCGAGCACCGCGGGGGTCCCCTCCGGGTGCGGGCCGTCGTCGAACGTGATCGCCACTCCAGCGGCCGCCGGCAGTCGCCTGGGCACCCCGATCGCCCGGGCCACCGGCGGGGCGACGGGCGCGAGCGGCGCAAGTCCGTGCGTGAGCACGCCACGATGATCGCGCCCGCGACGGCGCGGCGACGCGCGCAGACCGCTCGGCGACGCGGTCTCATTCACGTTGTGGTGCTCCAGGGACGCCCGCCCGGTCCCCTTCACCGCCGATCACCGGCAGCTTGTCCGCCCCGGCGGGCTCACCCAAAGGCCGCCGAATCCGCCTCTTTAGGATTGCCCGATCGCGTCCGTCCGTCTCGACACCTGGCTGCCCGCTCCCAGCCTGCGGGTCGCACACCGACGTGAGAGCGCCGCTTCGGCGCAGGAGCTGTGGCGCGCCGCCCAGGCCGTCCGGCTCTCCGACACCCGCACGCTCGGCCGGCTGATCCGCTGGCGGATCCCCGGCGTTCCCGCCGAGGCGGCCTTCGACGAGTTGTTCCGCAACCCGCCGTTCATGGTCCTCGAGGAGGATGAGGGAGCGCTCGTTTCCGGGCTGGTCGGTCGAATCTGGACGCTCCGGCGCGACTATCCGACGCTCACCGACCCGCACGAGTTCCGCGTGTGGGCGCGACCGGGGACAGCGCGCGTGGTGTTCGCGCACTGGGTGGACGCGCCCGGCGATGGGCGCACCACGTTGCACTCGGAAGCGCGGGTCGAGGCGATCGGCGCCCAGGGCCGGCTCGGGCTCGCCGCGGTCCGCCCGCTGGTCAGGGGCTTCCATCACCTCATCGGCAGCGAGGGGATCGCGACGGCGGTGCGCCAAGCCGAACGGCAACTGCAACGTCTCTGACCCGCCGCGACGATCCGCCCCCGCAGGCCACTAACGTGCGCAGCCGCGCCGCGACGATCCGCCCCCGCAGGCGACTAAGGTGCGCAGCTGAGTGGTCGCCTTCGACTCGCAGATCACCGTGCGCCGGACCCGCTACGCCAGCGAGGAGACCGGCTGGGCGGTGATCGAGGCGGCCGACGCCGACGGCGCCCCGCTCGTCCTGGTCGGCCCGCTCAGCCACCTCGAGGAGCGCGAGCGCGCGCACGTGGTCGGCACCTGGGTCGAGGACCGCCGCTACGGCCCGCAGGTCAAGGTGTCCGCGGCAACGCCGCTGCCGCCCACCGATGCGGCGACGCTGACCGCCTACCTGGTCAGGGTCCGGCGTGTCGGCCCACGCCGCGCGGCCCGGCTGATCGACCTCTACGGGACCTCCGGGGTGCTCGACGCGGTCGACGCCGATCCGCAGGCCGCGTTCGCCGCCGCGGGCCTCGGGCGGGCCGCCGCCGCGGAGGCGGCCCACTCGTGGGAGCGGATGCGCGTGACCCGGCGGCTTCACCTGATGCTCGCGCCGCACGGCCTCGCCTACCTCGTGCCCCGGATCCACGAGGCGCTCGGCGACCGCGCCCACCGCGAGGTGAGCGCCCGCCCCTACGAGCTGACCAGCGTGTTCGGCGTCGGCTTCGCGATCGCCGACCAGATCGCCCGGGGACTCGGCCGGCCGATCGACCCCCGCGAGCGGGCCCGGGCCGGAGTCCTTCACCTGCTGAGCGAGGCCGAGCGGGGAGGTAGCACGTGCCTGCCGCTCGAGGGGCTGCTGGCCTCCCTCCGCGAGCTCCTCGGCCACCTCCCGGGCGCGCCCCTCCTCGAGCTCCCCGGCGAGCTCCCGGGCGCGCCCCTCCACGAGCTCCCCGGCGAGCTCCCGGGCGCGCCCGCCGGCGCCGGGCTGATCGACACGCTGAGCGCGTCGCGGGACGTCGTCCGGGACGGCCGCTGGGTGTACCGGCGCCAGA
Source organism: Solirubrobacterales bacterium (assembly GCA_019240655.1). Classification (GTDB taxonomy): domain Bacteria; phylum Actinomycetota; class Thermoleophilia; order Solirubrobacterales; family Solirubrobacteraceae; genus Palsa-465. The sequence continues at coordinate 15,750 of JAFAXX010000070.1, read as the reverse complement.
CCGCGGAGCTCGAGGCGGAGCTGGCGGGGCGGGTCAACGGCCTGCTCTGCGCCCCCGGGAGCGGGCGTCTGCGCCCGCGGCAGGCGCCCGATCCGCCCGGGACGGCAAATGACGGTGACGGCCTCACCGGTGAGCAACGGACCGCCGTCGCCAATGCCCTCACCCACCGCCTGTCGCTCGTCACCGGGGGCCCGGGCACCGGCAAGACCGCTTCGATCCGCGCCATGGCGACGCTGGGACGCGCCCGCGGAGCCCGCGTGCTGCTGGCCGCGCCGACCGGACGGGCGGCGATCCGGATGACCGAGGCCGCCGGCGTCCGCGCGAAGACCGTCCACGCCGCGCTCGGGTGGATCCCCGGAGAGGGCCCCACGCACGACGCGGACGACCCGCTGCCATGCGACTTGCTGATCGTCGACGAGACCTCGATGGCGAACCTCGAGCTGCTCGTCACGCTCCTGCGGGCGGTCGGTGCGACCACCCACGTGGTCCTCGTCGGCGACGCGGATCAGCTCGCGCCGGTCGGTGCCGGCAAGCCGTTCGCCGAGCTGATCGCGTCCGGGATCGTCCCCACCACCCGGCTGACCCACATCTTCCGCCAGGCCGCCGGCAGCATGATCGTGCAGGGCGCCCACGCGATCCGGCGAGGCAAGCTGCCGTCGTTCACCCTCGCCGACGGGATGCGCCGGGACCTCTTCCTGATCGAGCGCGCCGACCCGATCCGCGCTCGCGCCGAGATCGTCTCGCTCGTCGCCGAGCGGCTCCCGGCTCACTACCGGCTCGACCCGGTCACGGACATCCAGGTGTTCGCGCCGGTCTATCGCGGCGAGCTCGGCATCGACGCGCTGAACCAGGCGCTGCGCGACGCTCTCAATCCCGAGGGCCGGCCGCTGCGCGGCGGCCGCCTGCGGCTCGGCGACAAGTTGATGATGACCGGGCGAAACCTCCACGAGCTGGGGCTGATGAACGGAACGCTGCTGCGGATGCTCGACGAGGTGGAGGGCTCGAGCGAGGATGATGGGGCGCTGATCCTCGGGGCCGAGGAGGGAGCGATCTTCCGCCTGGCGCCCGAGGAGGCCGAGCGCCTGAAGCTCGCCTATGCCTGCTCGGTGCACCGCGGCCAGGGGATCGAGCTGCCGGTCGCGGTGATCGTCGCCCATCCCGCCGCGGGCGCCTTCTTCCTGCGGCGGGAGATGCTCTACACGGCGGTGACCCGCGCCCGCATGGCGACCGTGATCGTCGGCACCCGCGACGTGCTGGCTCGCGCCGTCCGCACGCCGGACACCGGGCGGCGACACAGCCGCGTGGCCGACCGGCTGGTGGCCGCCCGGGGCTGAGCGCGTAGCCTTGAGGCTGCCGGTGGCAGCCTTTGCGCCCACACCCCGTAAGCGGCACGCGCTCGAGCTGTTCGCGGGCCTTCCGCGGGAGTACGCCTTGATGGGCGCTGTGCTGAGCTTCGGACAGGATCCGCGCTGGCGGCGCGCGCTGGTCAGCGCGATCGACCCGCACCCGGAGCAACGGATCCTCGACGTCGCCACGGGTACGGGGCTGGTCGCCTTCGAGCTGGTCCGGCGCGGCGCCGGTTCGGTCGTCGCGCTCGACCAGAGCGCGGAGATGCTGGCCGGCGCGGCCGCGGGCCGGGACGCTCTGCCGGAGCTCGGCAGCCGGGTGCAGCTCGTCCGCGGCGAGGCCGAGCGGCTGCCATTCGATGACGCCGAATTCGACGCACTCACTTTCACCTACCTGCTCCGCTACGTCGACGACCCGACGGCGACGATGCGCGAGCTGGTCCGCGTGGTCAGGCCGGGCGGACGGATCGGGATGCTCGAATTCGGCGTGCCGGCCTCCCCGCCGCTGCGGGCGGCCTGGCGGCTCTACACCCGGACCGGGCTGCCGCTGCTCGGGCGGCTCGCCTCACCCGCGTGGGCCGAGGTCGGCCGCTTCCTCGGGCCGAGCATCGAGCGGTTCCACGCCGCCCAGCCGGACCTGCCGGCGTTGTGGCGGGCGGCCGGCATCGGGGCGGTCCATGCCCGAGCGATGAGCTTCGGCGCCGGGCTCGTGATGTGGGGAGTGAGGCGTGCCGGCGACGCCGCCTGAGCTCGGGCGGCCGGCGTTCTACGCGCTGCGCCGCGGCGGCTGGCGGGATCTCGTCACGCTGCTGCACCCGCCCTATACCGCGTGGCATCTCAGTTACGTGGCGCTCGGCGCGGCCGCCGGGCGCGAGCTCCACGCCGATCGCCTGCTGGCCGCGCTGGCGGCCTTCCTGCTCGCGGTCGGCGTGAGCGCGCACGCGCTCGACGAGCTCCACGGTCGTCCGCTGAACACCGCGCTGTCCCGGCGCTCGCTCGTCTGGCTGGCCGCGGTCGGCCTGGCCGGGGCGGTCGCGATCGGGATCGCGGGCTGCGTCGTGGTCTCAGCGCTGCTGGCGCCGCTGGTCGCCGCCGGCGCCTTCCTCGTCCTCGCCTACAACCTCGAGCTGGCCGGGGGGCGGTTTCACAACGACGCGTGGTTCGCACTCGCGTGGGGCGGGTTTCCGGCCTTCACCGGCTACTTCGCCAATACGCTGACGGTGCGGCCGGCCGGCGTGCTGGTGAGCGCCGCGTGCTGTCTGCTCAGCTTGGCCCAGCGCCGGCTCAGCACCCCCGCCCGTGAGCTCCGGCGGCGGACGATCGCCGTGCGCGGCGAGCAGGAGCTGACCGATGGGCGGGTGGTGGAATTGGATAGGGGGCGCCTCACGGCGCCCCTCGAGGGGGCTCTGGGTGCTCTGTGGCTGGCGCTGGTCCTGCTCGCCGTCGGCTTCGTGGCCGTACGGGGATGAGGACCGGGCGCACGCGGCGCAAAACGCTCGCGTTAGCGCAGGCCCGTCCCGGGTAGCCCGACGACGTCGGAGGAATTCAGCGAAACGAGGTGGCGATGGAGGTTTTGAGTACGGGCACCAAGGCGAAGGCCGCGGCCGGCGTCAAGGCGGCCAGGACCGCGGTCAAGTACCCCGCGCTGGCGCGCGTCGGGGGCAAGGTCGCCAAGCCGGTGATCAAGCGCAAGGCCCGACGCCGCGGCTATGACGTCCTCGACACCGCCCGGGGCGCGATCACGACGATCGCCGTGTACAGCCCGCTGGCGGCGCGCGAGCTCGGCCTGGTCGAGATCGAGGAGCCGAAGCCCGCGCGGACGGCGCCGGGGCTGTTGATCGGCGTGGTGGTCGGCGCGGCCGCGGTGTACTTCCTAGAGCCGAGCCAGGGCAAGGCCCACCGTGATCAGGTCATGAACATGGTCAACCAGCGTCAAGGCGACGGCTCATGATCAGCGTGCTGCGCAACCGTCCGTCTCGGCGGCGGTAGTGGTCGCGGCGCACGCCTTCGACCTCGAACCCCGCCGAGACGTAGAGGGCAATCGCCCGGGCGTTGTCGACCCAGACCTCGAGGTCGACCTTGTGGGCGCCCGACGCCCGGGCGTGCTCGACGATCGCCTCGAGGAGGGCGCGGCCGCCCCCGCGCCCGCGGGCCTCGGGAAGGATCGCCATCCCGAACGAGTGCACTCCACTCACGCGGGAGCGGACGCCAGCGTGGCCGACCACCGCGCCGGCTTCGTCGAGCACCCACATGGCCGCGTCTGGCTCGGGGCCCAACAGCGCTTCCCGGAAGCGCTCCGCGCGCTCGGCCACATCGACCGGCGGTTCGGCGCCGAGGAATCCCTCCTTCGCCACCTCGGCCATGATCGCGGCCATCGCCTCGGAGTCCTCCGGGCGGGCTCGGCGGACAGCGATCGCGGCCATCGCCGGGTTGTAGCGCAACGACCCCGGTGAGCCGGGGCGAGGCGCAGGCGATGGCAGCCCACTCGACGCAGGAACCGCTGCCCGGCGATCGAGCTGCCGCGCCCGGTCGGTTCGGCGGCTCCGTGAGCCCGGCCGAGCCCGACTGGCGCGAGGTCATGTGGCGCTGTGAGCGCTGGCTGTCGGCCCGGCGGCCGGCCACCGCCGCCGAGATCCTGCGCGCGGCCGCCGACGCCCTGCCGGCCGACGCGCGCCCGGACCAGTACGGCGACGGCCCGGTGGTCGAGGACTTCGAACGCGGGATCGCCGAGCTGCTCGGCAAGGAGGCCGCGGCTCTGATGCCGAGCGGGACGATGGCGCAGCAGATCGCGCTGCGGCTGCACTGCGACCGGCGCGGGGTGCGCACCGTGGCGTTCCATCCCACGTGCCACCTCGAGCTCCACGAGCATGCCGGCTACGCCCATCTCCACGGCCTGATCGCCGAGCTGGTCGGCGGCCCCGACCGGCTGATCGAGCTGAGCGACCTCGAAGCGCTCGAGGCGCCGATCGGCGCGCTGCTGCTCGAGCTGCCCCAGCGGGAGATCGGCGGCCGGCTGCCGGAGTGGGACGAGCTCGTGGCCCAGACCGAGTGGGCCCGCGGCCGCGGCGTCGCCACGCATCTCGACGGCGCGCGGATCTGGGAGTCGGCGCCCTACTACGAGCGATCTCACGCCGAGATCGCCGGCCTGTTCGACACCGTCTACGTCTCGCTGTACAAGGGTCTCGGCGGCTTCGCCGGTAGCGTGCTGGCCGGGCCGCACGACCAGATCGGGCCCGCGCGGGTGTGGCGCCGGCGCCACGGCGGCACGCTGTACCACCTGTTTCCACTGCTGGCGGCGGCGCGCCGCGGGCTCGAGGAGCTGATCCCGCAGATGCCGCGCTTCCTCGAGCACGCGCGTGCGCTCGGCGCCGCCCTCGGCGAGGTGCCGGGACTTACCGTGGTGCCCGACCCGCCGCAGACGCCGCTGTTTCACCTCCACCTGCACGGCGAGGCCGCCGCGCTGCAGGAGCGTGCCCGGCAGGTGGCCGAGGAACGGGGCGTGTGGTTGTTTCACCGGCTCGAGCCAGGCGTCGTCCCGGGCGTGCACAAGCTCGAGCTGAACCTTGGCGAGCCCGCGCTCGAGATCGCGCCCGAGGAGACGGCGGAGCTGTTCGCCGTCGTGGTGGCGGCCTAGCTCGGCTAGGCGCGAGCGCCGCCCGGTGCGGAGGCCTGACCCTGGGCCGCCTGGCGAGGCTTCGGCCAGCTCCGCCCGTGGCTCCAATAGACCTCGATCTCCTCGAGCGAGCGTCCCCGCGTCTCGGGAATGAAGGCGCGCACGAAGACGAGGCCCACGGCGGCGAAGGCCGCGTAGATCCAGAACACCACGTCCTTGCCGAGCGCGTCAACCGCGGTCAGGAACGTCACCGTGATCAGCAGGTTGGCCGACCAGTTGGCCACCGTGGCGGTGCTCGCGCCGATCGCCCGGAGCCGGTTCGGGTAGAGCTCGGCGGTCATCAACCAGAACAGCGGCGAGATGCTGAGCGAGTAGCAGCCGATGTAGACGAGCAGGATCACGAGGACGCCCACCCCCCAGCTCGCCGCGCCGAAATGGAAGGCGAGGCCGAGCAGCACCAGCATGCTGCCCATCCCGGTGAGCCCGAAGTAGAACAGGCGCTTGCGGCCGACCACGTCGACGAGTGCGATCGTCGGCAGCACGAACAGGAACAGCACCGCGCCGACGCAGATCTCGGCCAGCAGGCCGTTCGAGCCGGCGGAGATACCCGCGTAGCCGAAGATCGTCGGGCCGTAGAACAGCACGGTGTTGGGCCCGACGAACTGCTGCAGGATCGCCAGCCCGAGGCCGGCGATCAACGCACCACGAAATCCGGGCGACATCAGCTCGCGCAGCGAGCCCCGCTCGCTGTTCTCGAGCTCCTCGCGGACGCGCCCCAGCTCCTCGTCCTTGCAGGTGGGGTTGACCCGGCCCATGACCTCTTCGGCCTCGTCCCAGCGGCCCTGCATCCCCAGCCAGCGCGGCGTGTGCGACATGTAGAACATGCCCACGCCGAGCGCGATGCCCGGGACGGCCGCCGCCGCGAACATCGGCCGCCAGCCCCAACCGGCGCTGGAGGAGATGTAGTCCCAGATGTAGGAGAGGAAGATCCCCAGCGAGATCGCAAGCTGCTGGAGGATCACCAGCCCGCCGCGGATCTGTCGCGGCGAGAGCTCGGCGATATAGGTGGGCACGACCATCGACGAGGCGCCGACCGCGACGCCGACGACGATGCGGAAGACGATGAACAGCGCGATGTTCGGCGCCAGCGCGGTGGCGATCGCCCCAATCGTATAGATCACGGCCATGACCATCAGCGAGTAGCGGCGGCTGATCCGGTCGGCCAGCTTGCCTCCGAACAGGCCGCCGATGATCGAGCCGATCAGCACCGCCGCGACGGCGAACTCCTCGACGCCTGAACTCAGCTTCCACTGCGCGGTGATCGGCTTCTCGGCGCCGGAGATGACGCCGATGTCGTAGCCGAAGAGCATGCCGCCGAGCGCCGCCACGGCGGCGACCAGGTAGGCGTACCGGGGCGTCGAGCGGATCACGTCCCATCGGAACGACTCGCGGAAGCCTCCTTCGGACTGCTCGTTTTGGGCGACTGCGTGTGCGTCGCTCATCGTCTCTCCTCGGTTCCCGCCCGCGAGCTAGGGCGGGAAGCGGTCACTGTCCATAGACGTTCTGGTAGCGGTCGTGCAGGGCATCGATGTCGTCCTGCTCGAGGCGACTCAGCTCGCCGAGCTGGCGGGCCAACAGCACAGCGCGAGCCGCGTCCTCGCACATGATCGCCGTCTTGACCGCCTCACGGGCGTCAGCTCCGATCGTGAACACGCCGTGGCTGCGCATCAGCACCGCGCGCGAGCGGCTGTCGCCGAGCGTCTCGACGATGCCTCTGCCGATCTCCTCGCCGCCGATCCGCGCAAACGGACCGAGCGGAATGTCTCCGCCGAACTCGTCGGCGATCGCGGTCAGCACGCATGGGATCGGCTCGCACCTGGCCGCCCACGCGGTGGCGTACGGGCTGTGCGTGTGCACGACGCCGCCGACCCAGTCCAGCTCGCGGTAGACGTAGGCGTGAGTCGCGGTGTCGCTGGAGGGCGACAGGTCGCCGTCGACGACGTTGCCGTCGAGGTCGACGACCACCATCGACTCGGGGGTGAGCTCCGCGTATGAGACGCCGCTCGGCTTGATCACCAGCAGTTGGCTGTCCGGCACGCGCTCGGAGATGTTCCCCTGCGTCCACGCCACCAGCCCGTTGCGGGTCAGCTCGGCGTGCAGCTCGCACACGCTGCGGCGCACGGCGTCGCTGTCAGTGCTCAACGCGCTCCCCCTTCCGCGCGTCGGCGGCGATGCTCTGCAGATCGGCCATCAGGTCGCGGCTCTCGCGCCCGAACCAGTCGTGTAGGCGCCCATAGACCCGGTAGACCCGGTCGTAGGCCTCGGCGCGCCGCGGGTTGGGCGAGTACACCTCGCGCCGAACCTTGCCCATCCGCGCTGCGGCCGTCTCGATGTCCTCGTGCACTCCGGCGGCCACCGCCGCGTGGATCGCCGAGCCGAGCGCCGGGCCCTGCGCCGACTCGAGCACGCCGAGCGGGCGGTTGACGACGTCGGTGTAGATCTGCATGAGCACCGGGTTGTCGAGCAGCCCCCCGGTGGTCACGAGCTCGTCGACGGTCACGCCGGCGTCGCCGAACGCCTCGATGATCTTGCGCGTGCCGAACGCGGTCGACTCGATCAGCGCGCGGTAGATGTCCTCCGGGCGCGTGGCCAGCGACATCCCCACCAGCACGCCGCGGAGATTGTGGTCGACGAGGATCGAGCGGTTGCCGTTCCACCAATCGAGCGCCACCAGCCCGTGCTCGCCGACCTCCTGCTCGTCGGCCAACTCGGTTAGGTACTGGTGGATGCCGAGGCCGCGATCGCGGGCCTGCTCGTGGTAATAGGGCGGCACGGCCTGGTCCACGAACCAGGCGAAGATGTCGCCGACGCCGGTCTGGCCCGCCTCGTAGCCCCAGCGGCCCGGCACGAGCCCGCCCTTGACCACGCCGCACATCCCCGGCACCTCGGCGAGCTCGTCGCCGACGATCACGTGGCAGTTGGACGTGCCCATCACGACGACCATCCGGCCCGGGTCCGTCGCCTGCGCGGCCGGCGCGGTGACGTGCGCGTCGACGTTGCCGACGGCCACCGCGATCCCGTGCTTCAGTCCCGTCCATTCGGCCGCGGCGTCGGTGAGCGTGCCGGCGCGCGCGCCCAGCTCGGCCAGCGAGGCACCCAGCTTCTGCTCGGCGAAGTCGCGGAAACGCGCATCGAGCGCCTCGAAGTAGTCGGCGTCCGGGTAGCGCCCGTCCTGATACATCGCCTTGTAGCCGGCCGGGCAGGCGCTGCGGACCTCCTCGCCGCACAGCTGCCAGACGATCCAGTCGCCAGCTTCGATCCAGCGCTCCATGCGGTCATAGATCTCGGTGTCCTCCTCGAGCACCTGCAGCGCTTTCGCGATCGCCCATTCGGAGGAGATCCTGCCGCCGTAGCGACTGAGCCACGGCTCGCCGCGCTCGGCGGCGACCTCGGTGACCCGGTCGGCCTGCGGCTGAGCGGCGTGGTGCTTCCACAGCTTCGCGTAGGCGTGCGGGCGTCCCCGAAATTCGTCGAGCCGGCAGAGCGGGGTACCGTCGCCGCGAGTGGGCATGATCGTGCACGAGGTGAAGTCCGTACCGATCCCGACCACGCTCGCGGGGTCGACGCCGGCAGCCTTCACCGCCTCGGGCACGGCGTGGCGCAGCACGTCGATGTAGTCCTGTGGGTCCTGGAGCGCCCAATCCGGCGGCAACCGCTCGCCCGTCTCGGCGAGCTCCCGGTCCATCACACCGTGCGGGTACTTGTACTCCGCACTGCCCAGCTCCTCGCCGTCGCCGGCGCGCACGACCACCGCGCGCCCGGACAGCGTGCCGAAGTCGATGCCGATCACGTGTCGCTCGTCGCCCATCGCACCCCTCTCCTGTGAGCGCTAACAAATCTCGGGACCTCGGCAGGTTACCCGCACCTCGCCAAACCAAACGATGAGGCGGCGTTACGGCGAGCCGCCGCCCGGATCAGCCGCAGGACGGGTCCGGGTCGAACACGGTAGTGGCGTGGGCCACCGACAGCGGGCCCCCGGAGGGGATCAGCTGGATGTGGTTAACCTCGGGATTGTTGGGATCGTCGGAGGGGTCGAACGGCCGGTAGAGGCCGTAGGCGGCCAGCTCGGCTTCGCTGATCTGAGCCGCGCTCGAGCGCAGGAGGCTGTTGACGCCGATGTCCTCGGCCTCCCCCTTGGTGTGCGGGTCATCGGCGTAGCCGCCGACCGCGACGCTTTGAGCGGGCGTACGGTAGCCGCTGATCCCGTAGATCGTCACACCGAGCGCCTTGGCGACGGCGTTCAACTGCGCCGTCAGCACCGGCAACTGGCCCTCCGTCTGGCTCGTGCCCGGGTCGGCGACGAAGCCGGGGCCCGCCGCCTTCACCACCGGCGCCGCGTTGGCGCTGTTGGTTGTCCCGCCGCAGAGGTTCAGCCGTTGTAGCTCCTGCTTCACCTGGCTGAGCGACGGGGCATGGGCGCCCGGATCCCCGACCGGGGCCGGAGCGGGCGCCACGCTCGACGCCGCCGCTTGAACGCCCGCAGCCGGCTCGAGGGCCTGGGGATGGCCGCGGGGCACCCCGGAGGACGCTGAGAGCGGTTGCGCGGCGGTCGCCCTCGATGCGCCCGTCCGCGGCGCGCGGGTATCCGGGGCGGCGGCCGGCTGCGCGCCGCAGCCCGCGAGCGCCAGCACCAGCGCCGCGACGATCAGGCTGTACGTGCGGTGGCGGCTCATCGCGACCCGTGCCTTAGTTGTATCGCCCTCGGCCCGGAAGGAACACAGGCACCGGCGCCCGCACCGCGGGCGGAGCGACGGCGCGGGTTATCCTGATCCGAGACGGCCGATGAGCGTGGTCATGTATGTCAAACCCGGCTGCCCCTACTGCCAGGCGGCGCGCGAGCATCTCGCCGCCGAGGGCGAGACAGTCGAGGAGCGCGATGCCACCCAGAGCGCCGCTTGGAAGGCCGAGCTCATGGGCTATACCAACGGCCGCGGCATCGTCCCGACCATCGTTCGCAGCGATGGGCAGCGCCAGGTCGGGTTTCCGCCGGGCCGCGGCTGAAGCGTCCACTGAGCGGTCGGTCGCCCGCAACCCGCCATCCCGCGAGGCTCAGCCCCCGTCGCTCGCCTTCGCGCCGACTTCGACCAGCTCCGGCTCGCCGGCCGCGGCCCGATCGCGCTGCTCGAAGTACTCGCCTCCCTCGATGCTGATCCTCGGCACCAACCTTTCCAGCGGGCGGGGGAAGTACCAGTTGAGCTTGCCCATCAAGACCATCAGCGCCGGGACCAGCAGGCACCGCACGACTGTCGCGTCGAGGATCACCGCCACCGCGAGTCCGACGCCGAACTGCTTGACCGTGGGATCGCCGTTCAAGACGAAGCTCCCGAACACGAACACCATGATCAGCGCCGCTGCCGTGATCACGCGAGCGCTGGTGACCAGTCCGGAGACCACGGAGCTGCGGTTGTCCTCGCCGGCGTGGACGTGCTCCTCGATCTGGCTGACCAGGAACACCTCGTAGTCCATCGAGAGACCGAACAAGATGGCAAACATGAACAGCGGGACGTAGGAGACGATCGGCACTGGTCCGCTCAGCCCGATCACGCCGCTCAGCCAGCCGTACTGGAAGACCGCGGTCAACACCCCGTAGGCGGCGCCGATCGACAACAGGTTCATCACCGCAGCCTGCGCCGGGATGACCACGGTGCGGAAGGCGAGGATCAGCAGCAGGAAGCTGAGTGCGATCACGACGATGATCTGGAGCGGGAGCTTGCTCGCTATCTTCGACGCCAGATCGTCGTAGGCGGCGGTGCTGCCGCCCACGTACGCCCGCAGGTCATTTCCCTTTTCGGCCTCCGGTATCACCGAGGTGCGCAGCGTGTCGACCAGCTTGGTGGTCGCGGTCTCGGCCGGCCCGGACTTGGAGATCGTGTTGAAGTAGGCGCTGGTCCCCGCCTGGTCGAGCTGGACGGGGGTGACCGCGGCCACGCCGCTGGTGGCCGAGATGTCCTTTTGGAGGGTCTGCAGACGAGGGTCGCTGGGCGAGCTCGCGGGCGACCCGAGCGTGACAGCGATGAGCAGGGGACCATTGACGCCCGGCCCGAAGTTCTTCGAGATCAGGTCATACGCCCGCCGCGCGGTGGTCGAGGTCGACAGCGCCGCGGTGTCCTGCTGGCCGAGGGTGAGCGACAGCAACGGGATCATCAGGGGGATCAGGATCGCCAGCGCCGCCAGCCCGGCCACCACCGGGAACCGGGCGATCTCGGCCGCCCACTTCGCCCACAGCCCGTGCCTGGCCTGCTCTTCGGTCGGCGGCGTGCGAACCCGCAGCGAGTTGATGTGCGGGCCGAGGATCGCCAGCTCGGCCGGCAACAGCGTCAGTGCCGCCAGCACCGCGATGACCACCGCGACGCCGGCCATCAGCCCAAGCGTGGTGACCAACGGGATCGCCGCGACTGCCAGGGAGACCAACGCGATCGTGACCGTTCCACCGGCGAAGAACACCGCTCCACCAGAAGTGGCGACGGCACGAGCGATCGATTCGTCCATCGGTAGGCCATCCCTGAGTCCACGCAGGTGCCGGGTGACGATGAACAGCGCGTAATCGATCCCGACCCCCAGCCCGATCATCGTGGCCAGCGTCGGCGCTACCGTCGGGACCGTAGCCACGTGACCGAGCATCCTGATGACCGCGAGCGTCGAGGCCAGCGCGAAGATCGCCGTGACGATCGGCACCAGCATCGCGACCGCGGTGCCAAAGGTCAGCGTCAGGATCACCATCGCCACCAGAATCCCGATCAGCTCGCTTGACTCCGTCGATGGCTTCGAGACTTTCTGACCCAGTTGCCCACCGGTCTCGACCTCGAGCCCTGCGGCCTTGGCCGGATTCGCCGCGTCGATGATCCGCTGCGCGTCGGCGACTGAAAGCGACCCGGGATTGACCGACAGCGACACCGATAGGTACCCGGTTGCCTGGTCCTTGCTCAGCGCCGACGCGCCCTGCGGGGTCAGCGGGTTGACGACCGACGCGACGTTGGGAGCCTTGGCCACGTCAGCCGCCGCCTGATTGACCGCGCCGGAGTACTTCGAATCGGTCAGCTTGCCGCTCGGGGCGTGCAAGACGATCGGACTCGTCCCGTTCGCCTGCGCCGGGAACGATTTCTTCAGGGTGTCGGTGGCCTTCTCGCTGTTCGTGCCGGGCAGCGAGAGGTTGTCGTTGGTGTTGTCACCCATCCGGTGCGAGATGGCCACCAGCGCGATCGCTGCGACGAGCCACACTGCGACGACGACGAATTTCCGCCTGACGCAGACGGCACCGACGGAATACAGGATCGCCGTCATCGGCGCGGCTCCCCCTCGGCTTCGAGGCTACGTTCGGCCGGCACGAGCTCCTCGAAGACGCGCAGTAATTCGAGCGTCCCGGAGAACTCGTGCGCGTCTCCACCCGCGGCGGACCGTACGTTGCCGCTCAGGCGATCATCCTCGCCGCGTGTGACCAGCATCCGGAGCTCGATCATCTTCGTGGTGCGCTCGCGTGTGTTCGAAGGACCCGACGGAGCATCTCAGTCCCGCGCGCCGCTTTCCACCCGGAGACTCCTAGGAAAACCCCTGGGAATCGGTCAGTACCGAGGCCAGCTGGTGCCGAGAGCGGATGCCGACCTTCATGAAGATATTGGCCAGGTGGTACTCGACGGTCTTGGTCGACAGATACAGCTCAGCCGCCACTTCGCGGTTCGACTTCCCCGAGGCGATCAGGCGAGCGACCACCCTCTCACGGGCGGTCAGCCGGTATCCGTCTCTGAAGCCGTCCCGATCGGCACGGACGCCACAGGCCACGAGCTCGGCGTCGCACTGCTCGAGCAGAGGGGCCGCCCCCACGCGGGCAAACTCCTCGCGAGCCTGGGACAGGATGGTGGTCGCCGCCCGGCGGCCGCCGCTGTGTCGGAGGAAGCGCCCGTAGGCGAGCTGCACCATCGCGCCGGCCACCGGTGACCCGACCGTCTTCGAAAGCTGTAGTCCGTGCGCGAAGGCCCGCCGGGCTTCGGCTCGGCGCTCGCGTGAGAACTCGAGCAGTCCGATCAGCCGGCTCCGGTGCACCGCGAGCAGGTTGCCCGCGGACGGCGGCAGCTCAACCTCGATCTCCGTGTCCACCCGGGGCGACGCGCCGTCGCCGAGCGCGGCCACGAGCCGGGACGCCCCGGCGAGGTCGCCCGTGCGCAGCAGTGCCTCGGCTTCGAGCAGCCGCGCGGCGCACTGGCCCGCGTTGACCATGAGCGTGTCCGCCGGCTCCGCACCGAGCAGGCGAAGCGCCCGCAGCGCCGACTTCCAGTCTCCGCGCGCCGCCGACAGGTTCGCGCCGGCCAGATGCGCGTAGTAGACGTTGACGGGCAGCGGGGCGCTGTCGGCGGCACGGCGCGCCGCGTCGACGTGATCGGCGGCGCTGTCCCATTCTCCGCGCCCGGCATGGAGGAAGCTCGCCACCGCGTGCACGAACGCCAGCTCCCAGACCTGGTCGCTGTCGAGCGCCAGGGACACGGCCACGTCGGCGTGCAGCAATCCGTCACTCCACCGCCCGAGGTGATACTCCGTCTCCGCCAGCGAGGCGTACGTGTTGGGGAGGCTGCGGGGAGAGAGGCCGGCTCGCGACCACCTGATCACCGCGGACAGATCCTCGGTAGCTGCGTCCAGGTCACCGGCCCACACCTTGAGGTGGCCGCGGGTGGCCAACAGCTCGGGCTCGAACGGCCGCGGCTCGATCCGCGACGGCGACAGGAACGCGAGTGCGCCGATGCCGTCTCGCGGACGACCCGTCCAGGCCATGCCGAGCGCCAGCGCTTGCCGGGCGGTCACGTCCGCGGTCACGGCCGAGGGTGCGTCGCAGAGAGCCCGCTGCGCCCAGGTGATCGCCTCAGCCCCATCGCCGGCATACGCGCACACGATCGCCAACGACGCCGTCACTTTGGCGGCGAGCTCCGGATCGGCGGTGAAGTCCGGTCGCTCGGTCACTTCGCGCAGCGCGGCTTTGGCCTCTTTCAGGCGCCCCGCGGACGCACTGAGCGTGCCGAGGGTGAAACTGCGGCGCGCGCTGTCGCCGCACGCGAGGACTGCGTTGCGCAGCGCCTGAGCCCGCGGTACGTCTCCAGCCAGCCCTAAGCAGTCAACCGCTGCGAGCAACGCGGCCTCGCGGACGCCGCGGCTCGCTGCCACCGTCGATGCCGCCAGCCAGTGCTCGATCGCCCGACTGAGGTCGCCGGCGGCGGTCTCATCCCGTGCGGCGTCAGCCAGCCCCCCGGCGAGCGCGTCGTCGTCTCCTGGAGTGGCGGCCACGCGGTGCGAAAGCGAAGTCGGACCCGAGGTCAGTGACGCATAGGCGAGATGGAGCCTGCGGCGACGGGTCAACGACAGGTCGTCGTAGACCGCTGCGCGGATCAGCGGGTGAGGAAAGCCGATCTCCTCACGGGCCGGCGCGGGGCTGAGCATGAGCAGATCGGCGGCGAGCGCCTCCTCGAGCGCGACGAGCGGATCGGCGAGGTCGGCGACGGCACCGGCGAGCGCCAGCGGACACGGACCGCCGGCGACCGCCGCCGCGGCCACGAGGTCCTGTGCTTCGGTGCCGACATGGGCCAAGCGGGAGAGAACCGTGGCGGCGAACGAGTGCGGCGCCGGCAGCGGCCCCCGCAGCGTGTGCAGCGCCTCGCTCGGAAGCTCTTCGAGCAGGGCCTTGACGTACAGGGGGTGGCCACCGGTGTGCTCGCGAAGACGCTCGGCCTCCGCCGCCGCGAGCGGCCCGAAGCCGGCCGCCTCCGCCAGAAGCCCCACTTCGGTGGCGCTGAGACCGGCCAAGCGCACGCGCGTGGCGAGGTCAGGGTCGTTCACCAGTCTTGCCCAACCTTCCCCTAGCCGCTCGAGGCCGTTCGGGCGGGTGACGAGCACCACCGCGACCCGGTCGGCTTGCAGACGGCGCACCGCGAACAGCAGCGCTCGGGCGGATGGCTGGTCGATCCAATGGGCGTCGTCGATCACGACGGCGACCGGCGAAACGTCTTGTAGAGATCCGAGCGCCGCCAGCAGCTCGCCGCCGGCCGAGAACATGCTCCCCGCTCCTCGCGCGCTCAGGTGCTCGAGGTGTGAGATCTCCCCCACGCGCGAGGCGTCGCCCGACAGCAAGGCCGCACGTAGTTCGAGCTGCGCGAGGACTCCGTAGTCGAGGTTCTCCTCGCTCTCCTCCCCGCTGGCCTCGAGCGCGACGACGTCGGCGGTCGTCGCCAACAGCCCCCGCACGAAAGCCGTCTTCCCGATCCCCGCCTCACCGTCGACGACCAGGATCTGTCGCTCTGACCGGGTCGCGGCGAGCAGGGCCGAGCGGGCCAAGCTGAGTTCGGCGGCTCGGCCGACGAAGCCACTTGCAGAACCGACCAAACCTCTCACCGTCCCCGGTCGCCAGCAAGCCGAGCCTACCACTCCGAGGCCGCGCCGCGAGGCGCGAGGCGGCGCCGCGAGGCGGGTTGCGCTGCGGCCGTTTGGCCGCACGCGCGTGCAACCGGCTCTGCCGTGGCTGGCCCTCACGCGGTCGGCGAGCGCCGCCGCTTACCCGGGTCGCGGCCGGGTAAGACACCGGCAATCGAGGCCCCGAGAGCAGGAGTGTGTACATGCCGCAGCCCGCCCAGCAGCAGAGCCCTCCCGGCGTCACCGCCGAGATGACCCCGAGGCCGGACCACGGCGAGGAGAGCTACCGCGGCTCCGGCCGGCTCACCGGCAAGCGGGCCGTCATCACCGGAGCGGACAGCGGCA
>JAFAXX010000097.1 GCA_019240655.1 Solirubrobacterales bacterium | reverse complement strand
AACCAGGAGACTGCGATGCGAGAAGACGTTCAGTTCGACGCTGAGGGCGTCGCCCTGCACGGCTGGCTGTACACCTCGGAGGGCTCGAGCGGGCCCGCGGCAACGATCGTCATGGCGCACGGTTTCTCGGCCGTCAAGGAGATGTATCTCGATCGGTTCGCGGAGGCGTTCGCGAAGGCCGGTCTGGCCGTGCTCGTCTACGACAACCGTAACTTCGGCGCGAGCGGCGGCGAGCCGCGGCAGGAAATCGATCCGTGGGCGCAGGTCCGCGACTACCGCACCGCGATCACCTACGCCGCCACTCGCCCTGAGGTCGACAGCGACCGGATCGGGATCTGGGGATCGAGCTATTCCGGCGGGCACGTGCTCGTCGTCGCCGCGATCGATCGCCGGGTCAAATGCGTCACCTCCCAGGTGCCGCTCGTGTCCGGGCACGAGAATTTCCGTCGGCTCGTGCGCGCCGACTTCGTCCCCGGCTTCCAGGCCCAGTTCGAGCTCGACCGGGCCGCGCGCTTTCGCGGCGAGCCGCCGATGATGGTTCCCGTCGTCGACGCCGACCCGCTGGCGCCGTCCGCGCTGCCGACGCCGGACTCGTACCAGTGGTTCAGCGAGACCCACGAGACCCGAGCGCCGTCGTGGCGAAACGAGGTGACGATGCGCAGCGTCGAGATGTTCACCGAGTACGAGCCCGGCACCTACCTGCCGTGGATCAGCCCAACGCCAATGTTGATGTGCGTCGCCGGAAACGACATCCTCACGGTGGCCGACCTCGCGATCGACGCGTTCGAGCGGGCGCGCGAGCCGAAGAAGCTCGTGATCCTGCCAGGCGGGCACTTCGACGCGTACGTCGACGGGTTCGAGGCGGCGAGCGGCGCCGCCGTCGACTGGTTCAGCCAGCACCTGCTCAAGCGAGCCACCGCGCCCGCGTAGCAACAGAGACGCGATCTGACCCGGGCACCCTCGGCGTTCGTTGCGCACGCCAGTGGGGAATCTCGCCCCGGTCCATGCCCAGTCCCGACGCCGGTGATTCTTGCCATGCCGGATCAGCACACTCCGTCGGCGCTCGTTCAGGTCAGTCGCGGCCAGCGTGAGGACGGCCCGCTCGCCAGAGCACAACGATCAGATCTCGCATCCGCCGGCCGCGACGTCCGTCTCCGGCCTGGCGCATCACCGCGACGACGGCGTCGCCCGTAGGCGGATCGGCCGGAAATCGGCGGTGTGATTCGACCGGCGTAGCGGCCGGACAGGGTAGCCGGCAAAGGAGGGGCCTCGCCGGCGCGAGCGGCGGCACGAGCCTGGTCGGCGCGGCCGGCCAGGACGGTGCTGGGAATACCTCTGACGGTCACGGCGGGGCGGTAGCACCTACACCGAGGGGGGCGCCGGCGGCGCCTGCCCCTGGGCGATTTCATTATGGCCTCGGACAGCTGCCATCGGCACGGTCGTAGCCGGAGCGAGCTGTCAGCTCACCGTCGATTTCACGCCCCAGGAGCAGGGCTCGCGTACGGCAACGCTTCTCATTGCCAGCAACGACCCCAATTCCCCGGCGAGCGTGTCCCTGGCGGCACCGGCGCTCCGCCCGCTCAGGGCTCGCCCGGACCCAGGGCGCCAGGGCCCGGCTGGCCCAGCCGGCCCGGAGGCACCAGCCAGCCCGCAGGCACCAGTCAGCCCGCAGGGCGCGACCGGCGCGCGGGGGCACAAGGCGCCACCGGCCCGCAGGGTCCACAGGGCCCCACCGGCCCGCAGGGGGCCACCCGGCACGATCGTGTGCCGCAACACCACCGGCCGCGGACACCACACCGAGCCGCTGCTCACCCGCGTGCTGATAGTGAACTCAACCCGCGAACCGGGGCGGGGCCGATCAACCCGATCGGGCCCCGCCCCACCAACCGGCAGACGCCGCCAACGCCCGGCGCAATCAGTGTCGGACTTTGGCCTAGGAAGACATGCGGCACGAGAGACGCCTGTTCGGGCGACCAAGAGATTTCTACGATCCCGGCCGACCTTGACCGCACGGCCGCCCACCGATCGCGTCCCCCTCTCCGCCAGCCCCGCCTCGCGCTATCGCGTTAGCGACCAGGCGACTGAGCCATCCGCCCGACCGCGTCGTCTTATCCGCCCGAGAAGGCGTCCCGAATAGAGGCCCGCGGAGGGCTTGTGCCGGGAAAGGCCCGTGGTATGCCGCGCGACCTCGACACGCTGCTGCTTGGTCGGCGCTAGGGAACCAAGCCGCTGACTGCCACTCGGCTGACCGGAGGCCGGGAGGAGAAGCCTCATAGCAGGCCCGGCGAGCTCACGACACGGCCTCGGCCGGCTAGGTGTTCTGACTCGGCAGTTCGGCGACGTATACGGGTTGTTCTGGCTATGCGGCGAGGTGGGCTAGTACCGGAGCTCGATCCCGCGCGCGGGCTTGAAGGTCCGTTTTTCCGGATACACGCAGACGTCGCCGGGGATCAGGTCGCCCATCGTGACGAGCTGCATGCCCTCCGGCCCGACCTCGATCCGGTGCCCGACGCCGGCGTTCTCGCGCGCGAACCAGAACGAGCCGGCACGCAGCGGATGCGCGTCCTCGCCAAGCCGAGCGATCCCGCTGCCGCTCTGGACATACCACGCCTCCTCGCGCGTGGAGTGAAAGTGCAGGTCGGTGTTGTGCGTGTCGGGCGGCATCTCGTCCCGCGCCAGCACGAGCTTGTCCGAGCCGAGGTCGCGCGCGTCGCGCGTCGCGTACGCGAGCTGGCCTTCGCGTCCCGCGTGCAGAGGCAGCTCGGAGAGATTACGGATGTTCGGCGGGCGCTCGGCGGTCGGCGCCGGCGGCCCGAGCGGTCCGAGCTCGGCATCCGCGACGAACGGGTGCTTTGTGTCCGCCGGCGTCCAGCGCGGCCCGAGCCAGAACTGCCCGGTCCGCGGCAGGAACGTGATGTTCGTGCGCGAGCCCTCGGCGACGACGAGCACGGTCAGCCCGTCCTCGCTCGCGATTAGCGTGTGCGCCTCGCCGTTGGACGGATGCCACAGCACATCGTCGACGCCGACGGCGCAGGTGCGCGCGTCGTCCGGCGAAGACGTCAGGTAGCTGAGACCGCTGCCGGCGAGCACGAGGAACACCTCGTCCTCGTCCGCGTGGCTGTGCGGCGGCGAGAAGCGCTTGCCAGGATCGATCTCGATCAGCGCGATCCCGAGTCGCTTTGCGCCGGCTGCCGCGCCGAGCCGCCGCCGCGTCCCAGCGATCTCACCGATCTCGCGCCGCTCAGGCGTGACATCCTCGACAAGGAAGGGGAGGTCCGTCGGCATCCGCCTCAGCATGCCAGTCGGCACTCGAGCATGCGCTCGGGGCCGCGACGCATTCGGCGGTGACAGGCCGAACGCCTTAGGTGATGCAGCTTGAAACGATGAGCGACCAGCATCGCCGCGTGGATCGCCACGCTCAGGGCGACCGCCATCCTCCTGATCGCATTTCAGGCACCGAAGCGGATCTCCGAGTCGCCGCTGACCGGAAGACGCCTCTAGATTGATCGAATCGGGGCAGACAGTCGCCACCCGCGGCCACTTCTGCCTTGTCGCCGCGCGCAGTCGACTCACCGGCTCCTGCTGCGGGCGAGCGCAGACCGCAAGGAGAAGTCTGGGTTGGCCGGAGCCGAGCCGGTCAGCTGGCTCGGTCTGCGTGGATCGAGCAGTGTGGCCCGGTTCGTCGCGGACTTTTGCTTCCCGTCGAGAATTAGCAGCGGCATTGCAAGCACCCATTCGTGGATTTGGCGACGAGCAGGTGCGTCGCGACGCGCGGGGTCGAGACCAGGATTCGTGATCGCGCGTGCATGGAAGGGCCGGAGGGGGTTTGATGTCCTTGCGGCGGAAGCATGGTCGTGGTGCGGCGGGCGGCGAGGGCACGGAGCTTGCGCACGAGCTGGTGAACTCGCCGGTGTCGGTGGCGGGAGGAGCAGGTCGTGCGGGCCGCGATGACGCCCGGTCCGGACTAGACCAGCGTCTGGCAGCCGCGCTCGAGATGCGCGAGCAATTGGGGGTAGTCCAGCCGCTCGGCGGGTCCACTGAAACCGAGGATCGCAGTCAGCGCGCCATCGCGATCGCGGACTGCGCGGGCGATCGAGCCGAGGCCGATCTCCGACTCCTGGTCGAGCGTAGCCCAGTCTCGCTCGCGCACACGTGCGATCTCCGCGGTCAGCTGGGTGCGGCCGGTGAGGGTGTGGGGCGTGAGCCGTTTGGGGCGCTCGCGGCGGATCCAGGCGGCGAGTTCGTCATCGGACAGCTCGGCGAGAACGATCTTGCCGGCGGCTGAGGCGTGCATGTCGACGGGGCGGCCGACCCAGTTCGTCAGGCCCAGCAGGCGGGGTCCGTCGGCCTGGGCGAGGATCTCGATCTGCGGCCCAGGCCGCGGTACGGCCAGCATGCACGACTCGCGGGCGGCGCCGGCCAGCTGCTCGAGTACAGGGCGGGCCCGGTCGCGCAGGGCGCGGTGGGGGTCGGCCCGGACGGCGATGCGGGTGATCTCAGGTCCCACCTTCCAGCCGTGGTCGCTCCGGGTGACGAACTCGGCGTCGCCCAGCGTGGCCAGCAACCGACCCGCGGTAGCCGGCGCCAGGCCCGTGGCCCGCGCAAGAGTCGCGGTCGTCGCGCCGTGCGGGAAGCGCTTGAGGGCCCGCAGGAGGTCAAGCGCGCGCGAGAGCGACTGCGTCCGGGGAGTGCTCACATCGTGAGCGTATACGACTGTATGGTGAGGCACATGCTGATCGACTGTGACATCCACATCGGCTACGAGACGCTGCGAGATCTCGTGCCCTTCCTGGACGGCGCGACGGCCGAGATCGTCGAGCAGTCCGGGACCAACGGGTTGGGCATGCCCTCCTACCCTGGTATCACCCGACCGGCTGGTTACGGTGCGACGCCTACGACCGGGCCGCTGCGGCCGCCGGGGTGCAACTCGTCGGCCAGACGCTCGAACGCGTGCGCGCAATGGTGCTCGACCCCTTCGAGGTGACCTTCGGCATCCTCACCCCCGACGAGGCGGCGGCCTTCGCGATCCTCCCCAACGCCCAGCTTGGGGCCGCGCTGTGCCGCGGCTACAACGACTGGCTGCTGACCGAGTGGCTCGAACGCGAGCCACGACTGCGCGGCCTTCTGGTGATCCCGCCCCAGCATCCCGAGGCGGCGGCCGACGAGATCCGTCGGCTTGGCGAGCGCGAGGAAATCGCCGGCGTCTTCCTCCCGGGCGCATCGCGCGTACCCTACGGCAGCCCCGTCCATGACCCGATCTGGCGGGCCTGCGACGAGCTCTCGCTGCCGGTCGCGATCCACACCCACTTCGAAGGTGTCGGCATCGCCGGACCCGTGACCGCCGCCGGCATGCCGGACTTCTACACCGAGTACCACGCGCTGACCGGCGCCGGGATGCTCGGCCACCTCGCCTCGGTCCTCTGCCACGGCGTGTTCGAGCGCTTCCCACGGACGCGTCTCATCCTGATGGAGGGCGGCCTGGTGCCGTTCGTCGGGCTGCTGTGGCGGCTGGATACCGCGTGGCGCGGCTGCCGCACCGAGGTCCCCCATTGCGTCAGGCCGCCATCGGAGTACGTGCACGACCATCTCGCCTGGACGACGCAGCCGCTGGAGGAGCCGCCCGAGGAGCGGCTGCTGGCCCCGGCGCTCGAGGGTCTCTCACCGTGGCGAACCCTGTGCTTCTCCAGCGACTATCCGCACTGGGACTTCGACGACCCACGCCAAACGCTCGCCCGGCTCCCGGCCCAGTGGTGCGAGGCCGTCGCCTACGAGAACGCCGCGCGGTTCTTCGCCCTGCCCGTCCCGCAGCCGGCACCGACCCCGCTACCGGCATGACCGGCTTGCAGGTCCGGATCGCCGTAGCCGATGCGCCGGCCGCCGGCGAGGTCCGGCTGCTCGAGCTCGACCGCCACACCATCGGCCTCTACCGCGTCGGCGACCAGTATCACGCGCTCGCCGACCGCTGCCCGCACCGCGGCGCGCCGCTCTGCTCGGCCGGACGCGCCGTTCGCGGCATCGCACTCGACCACGGCATCCCCACCCGCGGCGCCGGTCCTGCACTGATCCGCTGCCCCTGGCACAAATGGGACTTCGACATCTCCACCGGACGCTGCCTCGTGCAACCGCGTCTCCGGGTCAGGCGCTACCGCGTCGAGCGCGACGGCGACGACCTGATCATCACCCTTCGACACCCAACGCCGGAGGGGGCCGCTGGACGGGAGCCCGAGCGGGCGGCGTTCACGCCTTAACGGAACGAGAGCTGGCTATAGCCGCCGACCGCCGACCGCTCCGCGCAGACTGCTCTAGCTTCGCCAGCCCGCCAGTCGCGATCACATTGCCCGTTCCCGCCGACAGCGATAGCCGTCCCGACACGACCGCCTCACACGTCGTCCAGCAGCGTGTCGTGGTTCACAACCGGAAGGCGATTGATGAGTCGCCGGCCCTGCTCTGCTACCGGCACGAGCATTGCCAGAGCGACGTCGGCTTCCGCCGCATCGCGCGGAACCGGCCACCCGTCGGTCCGCTCGCTAGCGGCCTCGCCGCAAACGATCGAGTCAAACCAGGAGTCCTGGGACCCGGGGCTGCTGCTCCATCGTCGCCGAGCCGGCCACCGAGCGGCGACTCGAAGCCTGGTTGACGCGAACGGGAAGTGCGAGCTCCGGGTCCGCCGCCGACCCCCACGCCGCCCATCCTTCGTGCATGCGGCACTTTGCCCTCGCCGAGCTACACCAGCGATCGCCACGTCCGTTCGCCCTCGTGCATCGCCTCGGTTGGGCTCAGACCAATCGACGCGGCGACGGCCGCGGACGCGCGATTGTGTGGATTGACATGCGCGCACAGCTCGCGCACCCCGTGCTCGCGAAGCCAGTTGACGACGACGCGTGCCGCCGCCTTCGCCAGCCCACGGCCCTGGTGGACGGTGGCTACGACCCAGGCGAGTTCGGCAACCGCAGCGGCCCCGTCCGCGCTGACCGTCGCCTGTACGGTGCCCGCCGCGGCGTGGGTATCGGGAGTGCGTATGACCCAGTTGAGCCACGCCTCGCGGCCATCCGGAGATATCCCGGTGCTCTGTCGCTCAAAGCGTGACCGGAGCTCAGGAAGGCTCGGTGGTTCGCCGCCGATGTACCGATACAGCGCTGGATCAGCGAGAAGGGGCGCGAGCTCGGCTGCGTGATCGGGTCGCAACGGCTCCAACTCCACCTGCATCGACTTCAACGGCTGCGCCTTCAGCATCATCGACGATCATGATTCTCCCCGAGGCATGGCTGGCGGCGGCGCAGCAGAACGGACACCTGCGGCGTGTGTCAAACCCTCACCTGGCCGACGGTCCAATGTCCGCGAGGAAACTCGTGGCGATCGTCGCGGGGCAAGCGAGCGACGGGCGGGGTTGGGCGCGTCGGCTGATGCGGGAGCGGTTGACTCGGAACCGTCCGGGTCACGCGTCC
>JAFAXX010000013.1 GCA_019240655.1 Solirubrobacterales bacterium | reverse complement strand
GTGCGGACTGGCAGTCCAGGTTTATCCAAGGTGTGGGACGGGGAAACTCGCCCCTGTCGGTCAGGGAACTGCGCCCCCACTTCCCTGACTCTCCGGGGGGTCCAGATGGATCTGGACCCCCCGGGCCTCGTCTGATCCCGTATGCGGCTCTATCGGCGCGTCCCGGCGCGGACTTGAGCCCTTCCTTGCCCCAGTGCGGGCGCCAGATCGAACCCAGGCCTATCGGTAGGCTGCTGCGGCGATGAGCGACCTCCCCTGCGCCTGTGTCATCGGAGCCGGCTCCTCCGGAATCGCCGCCGCCAAGGCGCTGCTCGAGCGCGGGATACCGTTCGACTGCTTCGAGACCTCCGATCGGGTCGGAGGCAACTGGGTGTTTGGCAATCGCAACGGCATGTCGTCGGCCTACCGCTCGCTGCACATCAACACGTCCCGCCAGCGGATGGAGTACTCCGACTTCCCGATGCCCGAGAGCTATCCCGACTACCCGCACCACACCCAGATAGCGAGGTACTTCGACGATTACGTCGACCACTTCGGCCTCCGCGAGCGGATCACCTTCGAGACCACCGTCGAGCACGCGAGGCGCAACGGCGCCGGCGTGTGGCACGTCGCGCTCGACACGGGGGAGACCCGGGCCTATGACGCGCTCCTGGTCGCCAACGGCCACCACTGGGACCCGCGCTGGCCGCAGCCGCGGTTCCCCGGGCACTTCGACGGGGCGCAGATGCACGCTCATCACTACGTCGAGAACACGGGCTTCCGGGACAAACGGGTGCTCGTGGTCGGCATCGGCAACAGCGCGATGGACATTGCGGTCGAGGCGAGCTTCGTCGCCCGCCGGACGTTCCTGTCCTCGCGGCGGGGCGCGTACATCCTGCCCAAGTACCTGTTCGGCCGGCCGATCGATCAGATCGGGGTCAACCCGTTGACACCGCGGATGCCGTTCGCCGTGCGCCGGGCGCTGGTGAGTGCGATGGTCCGCGTCGGCGTCGGCCGCATGGAGGACTACGGCCTGCCGAAACCCGACCACAAGCTAGGCGGCGCCCACCCGACCATCTCGGCCGACTTCCTCAACCGCGTGGCGCACGGCGAGATCGCCTGGAAGCCGAACCTCGCCGCGCTCGAGGGCGAGCAGGTGCGCTTCGTCGACGGAAGCCGCGAGCCGATCGACGTCATCGTCTGGTGCACCGGCTACAAGGTCACGTTCCCGTTCTTCGACGCGGACTTCATCGCCGCGCCCGGCAACGACCTGCCCCTGTTCCGGCGCGTGTTCAAGCCGGGCCTCGACAACCTCGCCTTCATCGCCCTGCTGCAGCCGCTGGGGGCGACCATGCCGATCGCCGAGGCGCAGGGACGGTGGGTGGCCGCCTACCTGCGCGGCGAATACCACCTTCCGCCGCGCGCCGAGATGGAGGCCGACATGCGGCGGGAGCGGGAGAAGATGTTCAGGCGCTACGTCGCCTCCCCGCGCCACACGATGGAGGTCGACTTCGACAACTATCTCTTCGACCTGAGCAGGGAGCTCAAGGCGGGCAACCGCCGGGCACGCGCGGCCGGCTTGCGCCTGCCCGTCCCGCCGCGCGCCGGGGCTGTCGTGGGCGGCCGCGGCAGCGGTCAGGCGCTGGCATAAGCCGCCGCGGCCGAGCTTCCCGCGGTCTAGGATCACACTCAGCCGCGATTCCGGCACCTGGTGCCGGATCCCGATTGCGAAAGCGTGCGAAGCCCGGGCCTACCGCAGGGGGCCGCGCGCCCCTCCCGCTACGCCGAGGACGTCCGATGCCGACCTTCTGCCGCCACAACCGCCTGATCCAGAACTGCCCGATCTGCGCGCGCGAGCTCTCGGTGGAGCTGCGTCCGGTCATCAGCTCGAGCGCGCCGCGCAGCGCGCAGCCCCGCCCGAGCGCGCCGGGACGGCGCCGCTCGCAGGGCACCGGCGCGGGCGGCGGGTCGGCCGGCGGGCGCGGGCGCTCAACCGGGGGCCGCGGAGGGTCGAGCGGCGGGCTGCTGGTGCGGCGCGCGACGCGCGGAACCGACGACGGGTACCGCTCGCCGCTGGCGCCCGGGCTCAGGTCGAGCCGAGAGGCGGAGCGCCTGGCCGACGAGCTCGCCTTCGCCGCCACGCGTCTGCAGGTGCTCGCCGAGGATCCGCCGGGGCTCTACGCCGAGGTGGCCGATCCTCTCGGCGACCTCGAGGAGCGCACGTGGCTCGCGTTCCTCATCGCCTACCTGTGCCTGATCGACGCCGACGATCCGTTCGCGGGGATCGAAGCCGTCCGGACACCGTGGGCATCCGAGTCGGCGCCAGAGCTGGCGGGCGCGCCCACTGGGCCACGGTCGGCCTACGACGCCGCCCGCGCGAGCCGTACGCTCGAGGCCTACCGCGGCTGGGCGGGCCGCTCCGGCTCGCAGAGCGCCGCCTTCACCGGCGAGCCGGCCTGGACTCCCGAGCGGCGCTTTGCGCGCGCGTATGAGCGGCTCGCCCTTCCGGCGCTGCACCGCGACGCCCGCTTCGACCTTCTGGTCACGCTCGGGTGGCTGGGCGTCTACGAGCTCGAGGCGGGATCGCTGGCGCTCGGCGGGGACAACCGCGTCACCGTGGCCGCCAAGCGCGCGCTCGGCATCGGTGACCCGCACCTGCTCGAGCGCCGGGCCGCCGAGCTCGCCGCGGGGTGCGGGGTGCCGCTAGCCGCGCTCGATCTCGGGCTGTTCAACTGGGAGAGCGGGGAGCGAGCCTCGCTTGGGCTCGGGCCTGGCGCCGAGGCGAGCCCGGATGTGCAGGCCGCCGCGCGCGCGGCGCTCGGTCTCTGACCGTTTACGTCCGGCATGCCGCCTACCTTCTGCGGGTCCGCATCCACCACCGGAGCCGCAATGTCACTGTGCTTCATCGAACCTCAGAACGCCATCCGGGTCATCGCCGACTCGGTCGGGCGCGAGGCACGCCGCCAGATCCTCGGCGAGGTCGTGCGGGCCTGGGTCGACGAGATCCCGGAGGCGGAGCTGGATTCGCACTACGCCAAGGCCGTGGCCGACCTCGACGAGCACGACCTGTCGCTGCTCGCGGCGTGGCACGCCTCACTCGAAGTAGGCCATCCGGTGCCCAACAAGGAATTCCTGGTCAACCTTTTCCCGTCGCTCGGCGAGAACCGGCGTGAGGCGCTGAAGATCGCCGCCGGGTTCCGCGGCGAGGAGGCGTTCAAGGCAGGCGTGGGGGAGGAGCAGGCCCTCGACACGGTGCTCCCGTGGCTGTCGGAGCAGCGCTGCATCGAGCTGGCCAACGAGTGCCTCGAGCTCTACTGGTGGGATCGCCTCGGGGCGGAGAACTAGGCGGTCTCCCGCGAACTAGGCGGTCTCCCGCGCGACCTAGGCGCTCAATTCCCGACACTAATCGGGCTCCCCCGAGGCCGCGGCCGCACGGGCCAGCCGGCCTCAGGCGCCGAGCGCCGCCTCGATCTCCTCGATCGCCTGCTTTGTGGAGCGGAACCACACCGCGGTAAGGCCAAGCTCGCGGGCGGCTTCGCAGTTGATCTCGACGTCATCGACGAACACCGCATCGCCGGCCGCCACCCCGAGGCGCTCGAGCGTCACCTCGTAGATCCTTCGCTCCGGCTTGCGCGCGCCGACGAACGCCGAGTCGACGACGAGGTCGAAGATCTCGTCCACCGGGAGCATCGCGCGCCACCGCGCCTCCCACTCGCGTACGTTGTTGGTGCAGATCGCGAGCTTGTAGCCGCGGTCGCGCAGGCCGCGCATGTACTCGATCAGCTCGTTGTTGGGGCGGAGCTGCTCGAAGTATCGACGGCCGAAGTCGTGGAGGTGGACCTCTCTACCGAGCAGCGCGGTGAGCTCCCGGTCGAGCCCGGCCAGGAACTCGGCTTCGGTCATCCGTCCGGTCTCGAGCTTGAACAGCGGATTGACGCCGGTGCGCCCGGCCACGGCCGCCAGCGCTTCGCCGAGCGCGCCGAGCGGGATGTCCGAGCTGTTCTGGATCGCCACGAACGAATCGAGCAGGGGAGAGGTCAGCACGCCGCCGAAGTCGCTGATCACCGCCTCGACCCGGCTCATCGGCCCCCTCCGGAGTCATCGCGATCGCGACCGTGCATCCGCGCCCCGCCCCGGCTCATCCGCGCCCCGCCCCGGCTCATCCGCGCCCCGCCAGGAGATACACCCCGGCGCCCACCTGGCCGCCGAGGTGCCACCGGAAGAGGCCGGCGCGCACCGCCAGCCCGTCGTGCGCCGACTCCACCCGCCCGCCCGTGGCCTCGCCGGCGGCGCGGCGCACCTGTAGCTGCTCGTCCTCCCCGGCCACCCACAGCTCGAGGCCCGCGCGCACCGGCCAGCCCTCAGCCGTATAGGCGGTGGACAGCCGCGGATCCTCGACGGCGCCCGCGCCGTCCGGGTCGAGCACCGCCGCCGACACGAGATCGGCCTCCTGGCCCTTGGCTCGCCGCGGCCTGAGCGCGGCAAGCGCCAGCCCCAGTCCCGGCTCGAACCAGGCCGTCACGGCCCGGAGCGACCCGTACCGGGACACGTCGACGCCGTCGCCTCGCAGCGACCGGCAGCCCAGGGTCGAGAGCTCGTGCCCGGCGCCCACGGGGTCGAAGCGGCCCGAGACCCGACAGAGCTGGTCGAAGCCGTCGGTCTCCTGTCCGGCGCGGCGAGCGGCAACCGGCGCCGCAAGCGCGGTGGCGATGAGGTCGACGCCCTCGCCGGTGAGCCGCCAATCGTCCCCGCTCCGGGTACCTTCGAGCCGCGCCGGCACCGCCGCGGCTCCGCTCGCCGTACCTACGCCGGCGAAGGGCGCCTCGCCCGCCAGGCTCAGCGCCGCGCCCCACGTCCCCGTCCCGAGCTCGCCGAAGGCGAGCATCCGCAGCGAGCCGGCGCCCGTGCTCATCTGGGCAGTCTCGTCGGTGCGATGTCGGTGGCCGTGGAATCGACGTCGGCGCGCGCGCGTCGGGATTCGGTGGCCCGCCGCAGGAGCCGGCTCTGCAGGTGGGCGACGAGCAGGCCGCGGGCCAGCCTCCGGGTGGGCGGCAAGAGCAGACACACGCCGAGCACGTCGGTCACGAACCCCGGGATCATCACCAGGGCGCCTCCAGCCACCACCAGCGCGCCGTTCAGGACCGGGTAGCCGGGAGGCCGGCCGGCGGCGAGCGAGTCGGACAGGCGCCGCCAGGCGAGCCGGCCCTCGGAGCGGATCGCCCACGCCCCGAGCGGCAAGCCGGCGAGCAGCAGCAGGACGGTCAGGAGAGCGCCGATCACATGGGCGACCAGAATCGCGACGAAGATCTCGACCACCAGCCAGCAGATGAGGGCGAGCACGAGCACCCACCCAAGGCTACTGCCGCGGCGCAGCGTGGCTACGCGAGCGCCGGCGACGGCCCCTCGAGCCGGACACCGGGGAGCCGGTGCAGGCCGACGAGCTCGATCAGCCGCATGATCTGCGGCTGCGCTCCGCGTACCCGGGTCGCGCCGCCAGAGGCGCGCAGCCGACGCGCCAGCACCGCGAGGTCGACCATCAGCGAGAAGTCCGCGAAGACGAGCTCGCTGAGATCGACGACCACGTCGCGCTCCGCCTGGATGGCGCGCGTGATGGCGCGACGACGAACACCCTGAGTCGACCGGTCCTCGTCGCCGCAGCAGCGCAGCGTCGCGGCATGTGCATCGAAGCTGACGATCGCGGAAACCTAGCGAAACCGCCGCGCCGCTCGCAAGCTTTCGCGAGCGTTCGTACACTGATAGTCAAATGGCGACCGTGGAAGACGTAACCGACGCGCTCCGTGACGTGATCGACCCCGAGCTGGGCCTCGACTTCGTCGAGCTCGGCCTGATCTACGACGTCGAGGTCGACGGCGGCACCGTGCGCGTGACCTACACGCTGACCAGTCCCGGGTGTCCGATCGGCCCCCAGGTGTCCGAGCAGATCGAGGAGTTCGTCGGCGAGCTCGACGGAGTCGAGGACGTCCAGTCCACGATGACCTTCTCGCCGCCCTGGACCCCCGACAGGATGAGCGAGGACGCGAAGTTCGCGCTCGGCTTCTAAGCCGCGACGGCGGCCGCGCCGCATAGCTCGCGAGGCTGGCGCCCGCGGCATTGCGCCCAGCCGGCAAGTCTGGCGCCGCGGCATCCCGCGCGGCTCGCGGTTCAGGTCGATCGCGCGGATATCGACATCTCCCGGGAGCTTGTCCAGCGCCGACGCGACCACGCGCGCCTATTCTGCGTCAATGCGACGAGGCGCAGTACTCCTCAGCCTGCTCGCGGTGCTGCTCCTCCAGGGCGCCACGGACGCGCCGGCAGCGACGCCGACCGGCAACCTGCTGGTCCTCTTCGACGACGGCCAGTCCGCCCCGGCCGCGAGTCAGGACCGCATCTCCGCGCTCGGCGGCCGCCCCGCCGGCCGCTCGGTGCCGGAGATCGGCCTGGTCACGATCCGTCCCCCGAGCGGAGTGAGCGCTGGCGCTTTCGCACAGCGGCTGGCGGCGCTTCCCGGGGTCGCCTCGGTACAGCCGGAGCTCCGCTACCAGCCCCGCGCGGTTCCAGACGACCCCGCGCTCCGCGACAGCGGCCCGGCTCGCGGGGTGCCGTGGCAGTGGTATCTGGCGCGTGAGGGGTTCTTTCGGGCATGGACGCTCGAGCAGGGCCGTAGCGCGCTCGTCGCCGTGATCGACAGCGGAATCGACGGCCGGCATCCCGATCTGGCCCCGAAGATCGCGGCCGCGATCGACCAGCAGGCCGCCGTTGACTCGACCGGCCCGGCCAACACCGACCAGGTCGGCCACGGCACGAACGTCGCCTCGCTGGCCTGCGCGGACACCGATAACGGGATCGGCATGGCCGGCGCCGGCTACGGGTGCCGGCTGGTGATCGAGAAGACGGACTTCACCGACTCGAGCATCGCTGCCGCGATCGTCGACGCGACCAAGCGCCACGTGGACGCGATCAACATGAGTTTCGGGCCCGCGGCCGGCGGCGCTAATCGGGCCCCGCATTCGGAGATCAGAGCGCTCCGCTATGCGGTCGCCCACCGCGTCGTGCTGGTGGCGGCGGCGTCGGACTCGCCCGGCATCGACCAGGGCGATCCCGCCAACATATTGCAGCCGGCCGGCTCCGGCGCGAGCATCACCAGGGGCATCGGGCTCGACGTGACCTCGGCCGACTACGCCGGCCGACGGTCGAGCTTCGCCGGCTCGGGGAGCGAGATTTCGCTGGCCGCCTACGGCGAGTTCAGGCGGGCGGGCAACATCCTCGACCCGTGCCGTGGACCCACGGTCGGCGTGTTCGGCGCCTTCCCGGGGAATTCGACCGAGATGGAGTCCTTCCCGCCCACCGCCTGCCGCGTCAAATTCCACGGGGACGACCGCTACGCGACGATCGCCGGCACGTCGATGGCGGCGCCGCAGGTGGCGGCAGTGGGGGCGTTGATGCGGGTGCTGAACCCCTACGCAACCCTGGCGGACATTCTCCAGGCGATCAAGCGCACGGCCACGCGGCCGCGAGGCGCCCGGTGGACTGGCAACCTCGGCTGGGGCATCCTCGATGCCGGCGCCGCACTCGAGGCGATCCGCCGCGTCGATCGGCTCCCCCCGCGCGCGCGGCTGTTCGCGCCCCGCGTCTCCCGCCGGCGGAGCTTCGTGCTGCGCTGGATCGGCCGGGATCAGCGCCGCCCGGGCCTGATCGCCTCCGGCATCGCGTACTACGAGCTGTTCGTGCGCTCCGGCGGCGGCCGGTCCGTCCGCCTGCTTCGGACGACCGGCCACAGCTTCCGCTTCACCGGCCGGCCGGGCCACCGCTACACCTTCTGGGTGGTGGCGGTCGACCGCGCCGGAAATCGCGAGCGCGGTGCGCCACGGGTGACCACGCTGGTCGCGTAGGAGGGGAATGGGGGCTCGGCTCCGGCGAGCCG
This sequence comes from Solirubrobacterales bacterium, assembly GCA_019240655.1. Lineage (GTDB taxonomy): Bacteria > Actinomycetota > Thermoleophilia > Solirubrobacterales > Solirubrobacteraceae > Palsa-465. The sequence continues at coordinate 41,059 of JAFAXX010000013.1, read as the reverse complement.
GGGCCCGGGACGCGCCCGGGCGGCCGGCGCGGGCGCCGGCCCGGGGAGCGGCACGGCGATCGGCGCGGTCAGGCGCGGGGAGGCTTGCCAACCGGGCGGTCGCCGCGGGGCCGCTTGGCGGCTCGCATGTCCGCCGCCGGGCCGCGCTTGCGCCGCTCCCCCGCGGTCGGCAGGATCGGGACCGGGCCGCCGGCCGGCGCCGCTCGCCGGCGCGACGTCTCGGCCGCCGGCGTCTCGGCCGCCGGGGTCTCACGGGCCGGCGTCTCGCGGGCCGGCGTCTCGGCGCTCGCCCGGGCGCGGGCGCAGGCGAGCAGCTCCTGCAGCGAGACGTCGAGCCCCCTGGCGATGACGTCGAGGTCCGGGAGGGCGTCGTAGTCGGCCAGGAGGCCGTAGCCGACCGCACCGTTGTAGGACATGATCGCGACCGCCAGCGCGTGGTTCTCGGGCAGGAAGGCGAGCGGGAACAGGTCGATCAGCTCGCGCCCGAGCACGTACAGCGGCACCTGCGGACCGGGGATGTTGGTGACCAGCAGGTTGAACAGCCGGGTCGAGAAGTTGAGCCGCGAAGCCTGGGCCAGGATGGTCGGCGGCGCGAGGTCGTTGACCGCGGCCAGGGTGGCGGCGCCAACCGCCTGCTTTGACTCCTTGAGGCCGTCCATGGTCTGGCGCACCACCCGCAGGCGAGCCAGCGGATCGCGGATGTACACGGGCAGCGGGGCGCGCATCAGCGTGAGCCGGTTACCGAGCGTGCCGCGCTCGTCGGCGGCGCGGACCGACACCGGGACGAGCGCCCGCATCTCGAGGCCCTCGGTGCGGATGCCGCGCTGGCGCAGCCAGCGTGCCAGCGCGCCGGAGACCACGCTTAGCACGACGTCGTTGACCGTTCCGCCGAACGCGTTCTTGACTTCCTTGTACTCGGAGAGCCGCTGGCGGACGACGGCGTAGCGGCGGTGGGGCCCGATCTCGACGTTGAGCGGCGTCTCGGGCGCCGGGTTGAGGATCGCCCACACGATCTCTCCGACGCCCTCGGCGATGTCGCGGAGCCTGGCCAGCGAGGCGGCCGGTTCGGTGGCCGCCGACATCGCGCGCGTGGCCAGCTCGACGGTTGTGCCGACCATGCCGCGCGCGCCCGCCGCGACGAGCTCAGCGGCCGACGGCTCCGGCTGCGGCTGCCAGGGCTCGAGCTCGGCCAGGTCCGGCGGCGCGGGCTCACGCTCGATGTCGAACAGGACGGTGGCCAGATCGACCCCGGAGACGCCGTCGACGAGGGCATGGTGAGTCTTGGAGATCAGCGCGAAGCGGTTGCCCTCGAGGCCCTCGATGAGCCAGTTCTCCCACAGCGGCCGCGAGCGGTCGAGCGGCTGAGAGGCGATCCGGGCGGCGAGCTGGAAGAGCTGCTCCTCGGTGCCGGGGGGCGGCAGGGCGGAGTGGCGGACGTGGTACTCGAGGTTGAAGCTCGGATCGTCGACCCACAGCGGCCGGCCGGTCTCGAGCGGCGGAGTGGCGAGCTTCTGCCGGTAGCGCGGTACGAGGTGCAGCCGGCTGCGGACGTGGTCCAGGTAGTCCTCGAAGGCGGGCGGCGACCCGTCGAAGATCAGCACGCCGCCGATGTGCATGTGCGAGACCGGACCCTCCTGATGCAGGAAGGAGGCGTCGGTCGAGGTCAGGCGGTCGAGGTGCTGCTGGGCCACGGGCAGCCTAAGACTACGCCAAGCCCGGACGGCGCCGAACATTCTCGGCCTACACTGAGCGCATGTCCTCGATGCCCGAGAAGCTCCTGCTGGCCGCGCCGCGGGGCTACTGCGCCGGCGTCGACCGCGCCGTGCAGACGGTCGAGCAGGCGCTCGAGCTCTACGGCGCGCCGGTCTACGTCCGCAAGGAGATCGTCCACAACAAGCACGTGGTCGAGCAGCTGCGCGCCCGCGGTGCGGTGTTCGTCGACTCGGAGACCGAGGTGCCGCCCGGTGCCACCGTCGTCTTCTCTGCCCACGGCGTCGCTCCCCGCGTTCATGCCAACGCGCGTGAGCGCTCGCTGGCGACGATCGACGCCACCTGCCCGCTCGTCACCAAGGTCCACGTCGAGGCCAAGAAGTTCGCCGCCGACGGCTACACGATCGTGCTGATCGGCCACGCCGGTCACGAGGAGGTCGAGGGCACGATGGGAGAGGCGCCCGCGCACATCGTGCTGATCGAGAACGAGCGCGACGTCGAGGCGCTCGAGGTCGACGATCCGAGCAAGGTCGCGTACATCTCTCAGACCACGCTCTCTGTCGACGAGACCCGGGCGATCATCGAACGGCTGCGCGAGCGGTTCCCCGCCATCGTCGGGCCCCGCACCGACGACATCTGCTATGCCACCACCAACCGGCAGGCCGCGGTCAAGCAGCTGGCCGGCGAGTGCGACCTGGTGCTGGTGATCGGCTCGCGCAACTCGTCGAACTCCAACCGGCTGGTCGAGGTCGCGCGCGAGCACGGGGCCGAGTCCCACCTGATCGACAACGAGGCGCAGGTGCTCGAGGAGTGGCTCGAGGGCAAGCCCGTCGTCGGCATCACCTCCGGCGCCAGCGCTCCCGAGGAGCTGGTGCAGCGCCTGGTCGACTTCTTCCGCGCCCGCGGGACCGTCGACGTCCAGGAGCTCAAGGTCGTCCAGGAGGACGTGCGCTTCATGCTCCCGAAGGGCATCCGCCGCGCGATGGCGGGCGCCACGAACTAGCCAGGGGCGCGCTGCCTGCGCTCCCTCGTCATCTCCGACCTGCACCTGGCCTCGCGGACCGGCGCTGACGTGCTTCGCCGCCGGCGCCGGCGCGAACCGCTGCTCGCGGCCGTCGCCGACTGCGAGCGGCTGGTGCTGCTCGGCGACGTGATCGAGCTGCGCCACGCACGGATCGCCGAGGCGTTCACGCAGGCCGAGCCGGTGCTGCGCGAGCTCGGGGCGGCGCTCGGCCCGGACCGCGATGTGGTGATCGTCCCCGGCAACCACGATCACCACCTCGCCGCCGCGTGGCTCGAGCGGCGCAGCCGGCAGCCGCACCCGGTGCCCCTCGGGCCCGACGGCGCGGTGGACTGGCAGGCGCCCGAGCCGCTCGCCGCCGTGGCCGGCTGGCTAGCGCCCGCGCGGGTGAGCGCGGCGTACCCCGGGCTGTGGCTGCGCGCGGACGTCTACGCCACCCACGGCCACTACCTGGACCGACACACCACGGTCCCGATGCTCGAGCGGATCGCCGCCGGGGCGATGGCGCGGCTGCTGCGCGAGCCCGCCGCCGGGCCGGCTCTGGTCGCCGACTACGAAGCGACGCTGGCGCCGATCTACGCGTGGGTCCACGCGGTGGCCCAGACCGGCGCCCACGACCTCGGCGACCACGCGCGCGACCCCTCGACCCGGGGATGGCGCATGCTGACCGCCGGCGACGGGAGCCCGAGGCTGCGCCGCCGGGCGCTGGCGCTGGCGTTCCCCGGCGTGCTGGCGGCGCTGAACCGCGGCGGGATCGGCCCGCTGCGGGCCGACCTGTCGGGCGCCGAGCTTCGCCGCGCCGGCCTGCGGGCGCTCAGCGAGGTGCTGGCACGCCTCGACGTGACGGCGCCGTACGTGATCTTCGGGCACACCCATCGCGCCGGGCCGCTGGCGACCGACGACCGGCGCGAGTGGCGGACGGCGGCGGGCGGGCAGCTCATCAACTGCGGAAGCTGGCTCGAGCAGCCGGATTTCCTCGGAGCCGAGCCGTCGCGCAGCCCCTACCGGGCCGGCTTCGCGGTGCAGGTCGACGACCACGGCCCGCCGCAGCTGGTCAACCTGCTCGACGGGGTCAGCGCGCCAGTCCCGGCGTGAAGCAGACGGCGAGGCAGCGGACGCCCTCGCCGATCGACAGCGCGAGCTCGCCGCGGGTGCTGTGGGCATGGGCGATCAGCTCGTAGGCGCCGGCGTGTGGCACCGCGATCCGCCGGCCGTCGACGGTGACCTCGCCCTCGCCGTCGAGGACGGCCCACACCGCACCGGCCTCGTAGGGTCCCGAGTAGGCGCCCGCCACGTCGGCGCTCTGCGGGGCGAGGACCGCACCGGGCGCGTCCTCGGGGCGCAGCGGCGCCAGCAGCGGCGCGTCGATTCCGAGCAGCTCCTGGATCGCCCGCTCGGTCTCCTCGTAGCCGCCCTCGCCGTAGTGGTATTCGAACAGGCGGCTCCGCTGGTTGAACAGGTATCGCGCGGGCCACCCGAGATTGTCGTAGAGCCGCCAGATCTGATGCTCGACGTCGACCACGACCGGATACCGAACCTGCAGACGGGCCACCGCACGGCGCACCGCCTCGGGATCGTCCGAAGGCGGGAAGCCGGCGCTGTGCACGCCGATCACCCGCAGTCCCGCCGCGGCGTAGCGCTCGTGCCAGCGCTTGAGGTAGGGCAGCGTGCGCAGCGAGTTCGGGCGGCAGAAGTCCCAGAACTCGATCAGCACCGGCCGGCCGAGCAGCTGGTCCATGCGCAACATCGCCACGTTGATCCACGGCATCGCGGCGGGAAACGGCGGGGCTGCGATGTGATCGACCGGGGCGCGCACGATGCGCGATGCTAGAGCGCCGCCAAGGCCGTCGATCCGAAGCTATACTCACTGAAGTATTGAATCCGTACTGCCTTTGAGGAGTTTTCGCTGATGAGCCCCTCCGGAGCCGACGTTCTCCGCCAGATCAAGAGCCGAATCGACGAGGTAGACCCGGCCGAAGTGCGCGACGACCTCAGCAACGGGGTCGTCGTGATCGACGTGCGCGAGCCTGAAGAGTGGTCAGCCGGTCACATCCCCGGCGCCCGCCACGTGCCCAAGAGCTACCTCGAGTCGCGGATCGAGGCGGCGGTGCCCGACCGCTCCGAGCACGTGGTTCTCTACTGCGCCTCGGGCAACCGCTCCGCATGGGCGGCGCGCACGCTGCTCGACGACCTCGGCTATGAGCGCGTCGAGTCGATGACCGGAGGCTTCACGCTGTGGAAGGACCGCGGCTACGAGGTCGAGCAGCCGCGCACGCTGACCGCCGAGCAGCGTGAGCGCTATTCCCGCCACCTGCTCCTGCCCGAGGTGGGGATCGACGGCCAACAGAAGCTGCTCGATGCCAAGGTGCTGCTGCTCGGCGCCGGGGGTCTTGGCTCCCCGGCGGCCCTCTACCTGGCCGCCGCGGGCGTCGGCACGCTTGGGATCGTCGACAACGACGAGGTGGACCTCTCGAACCTCCAGCGCCAGGTGATCCACTCGAGCGAGCGGATCGGCGTGTCCAAGGTCGACTCCGCCGAGCAGACGATCACCGCGCTGAATCCGGACGTCAAGGTCGAGAAGTATCCGGTGCGGCTCGGGGCCGAGAACATCGTGGAGATCCTGCGCGGCTACGACATCGTGCTCGACGGGCTCGACAACTTCCCCACCCGCTACCTGCTGAACGACGCCTCCGTGCGGCTCGGAATCCCGGTCGTGTCGGCCGCGATCCTCGGCTTCGAGGGCCAGCTGTCGGTGTTCAAGCCCTACGACGGGCCATGCTACCGCTGCCTGTTCCCGGTGCCGCCGCCGGCCGAGCTGGCGCCTTCGTGTGGCGCCAACGGCGTCCTCGGCGTGCTACCGGGGACGATGGGCCTGCTGCAGGCGACCGAGGTGATCAAGCTGATCCTGGGCGAGGGCGATCCGCTGATCGGGCGGCTGCTGATGTACGACGCGCTCGCCGCGACGGTGACCGAGGTCAAGGTCCGCCGCGATCCCGACTGCCCGATCTGCTCCCGGCACCCCGAGGAGATCGCCGACGAGGAGATGGGCGTCTTCCCCGACTACGAGGCGTTCTGCGCCGGCGCGCACTAGGGTTCGCGCAGATGGCGACCGTTCGCATACCTCCGGTGCTGCGTCCATCCGTCGGCGGCGAGAAAGAGGTGAGCGCCGAGGGCTCCTCGGTCGGCGAGATCCTTCGCTCGGTCGCGGAGAGCCACCCCGACACGGAGTCCCAGCTGTTTTCGGCCGACGGCGGGCTCAACCGGTACGTCAACGTGTATCTGAACGACGAGGATGTGCGCGTGCTCGACGGCCTGGAAACCGCCGTCGGCGCCGGGGACACGTTGGTGATCCTGCCCGCGATGGCGGGCGGCTCGCGGTAGCCGGCGCGCGTCCGGAGTTTCGGTGCGAGGTGCCCGTAGGGCCGTGGCCGGCGGTATCCCAGCGCTACACTTCCTGAAGCATGGCCGTCGAGCGTCTGGAGAACAAGCCCTGCGGGGGGCGCTACGGAGACATCGTCCAGGCGATCGGCCACACGCCGCTGGTCGAGCTCAAGCGGCTGAGCCCGAGGCCTGGGGTCCGCTTGTGGGCCAAGCTCGAGTCCCATAACCCCACCGGCTCGGTCAAGGATCGGGTGGCGCGCTCGATGATCGAGGATGCCGAGGAGAAGGGCCTGATCCGGCCGGGCCAGACGATCCTCGAGCCGACTTCCGGGAACACCGGCATCTCGCTGGCCATGATCTGCGGCCGCAAGGGCTACAAGCTCAAGGTGGTGATGCCGGAGAACGTCACGCCCGAGCGCACGGAGCTGCTGCGCATGTACGGCGCGGAGATCGTCTACTCCGAGGGCTCCAAGGGATCGAACGGCGCCGTCGAGTTGGCCCTCGAGATGGCCGAGCGCGATGCCTCGTACTACATGCCCTACCAGTACGGCAACCCGGCCAATCCGCTCGCCCACTACAACGGGACGGCGCTCGAGATCCTCGAGGAACTCGACGAGGTGGCGGTGTTCGTCGCCGGTCTTGGCACCGGCGGCACGCTGATGGGCAACGCCCGGCGGCTCAAGGAGGAGCTCGCTGATCAGGTCAAGATCGTCGCCGCCGAGCCGATGCAGGGGGAGCCGGTCCAGGGACTGCGCTCGCTCGACGACGGCTTCATCCCACCGATCATCGATCTCACGCTGCTCGATCGCAAGATCTTCGTCACCAACACCGACGCGATCCTGTTCACCCGCAAGCTGCTCGACGAGGAGCGGCTGTTCGTCGGTGTCTCCTCCGGCGCGATCGCGCGGGTCGCGGTCAGGATCGCGGGCGAGCTCGACGAAGGCAACGTGGTGTTCCTGGTCGCCGACGACGGCTGGAAGTACCTCTCCTCGGGAATCTACACGCGCCCGATCGAGGAGATCGAGGACCTGGACTCCACCGTCTGGTGGTGAGCCCGCCGCCGGAGGACGGCTCCGGCACACGCAGGAGATGGCTGGGCCGGGCGGCGAGGGCCGTGATCGCGGCCGGCAGCGCCTCCGCGCTCGGCGCCTGCGGGGAGTCGCTGCGCTCGCAGCTGCGGCGCAACTCGCCGGTGGCCGAGACCGACGTGAAGCTCCTCGAGCGGCTGCTCGACGCCGAGCGGTACGCGATCGCCGCCTACACCGCCGCGGCGCCGCTGCTGCCGCCGTCCGCCGCGCGCGCGGCCAAGCAATTCCTGGCCCAGGAGCTGGCTCACGCCGGGGGGCTGATCTACCTCGTGGGGGCCGCCGGAGCCAAGGCGCCGGACCCGCGCGCGAGCTACGACCTCGGTAAGCCGCGCGGCGCGCGCGAGCTGCTCCTCCTGCTCGAGCGCGCCGAGCGCGGGCAGATCGCCGCCTACCTGACGGCGATCCCGCGCCTGGCCCCCGGACCGGTGCGGACGCAGGCGGCGGCCTATTTCGCCAACGACGCCCAGCACCTCGCGAGCGTGCGGTTGCTGCTCGGCGAGCCGCCGCTGCCCTCGGCGCTCGTCACCGGCCGCGATTAGAGGTCGCCGTGGAGCACCGCCGGAGCGCCCGCATCGACCGCCGCCGGCTCCTTGGCAGGGGGGCGGCGGCGGCCGGCGTGGGGTGGCTCGGCGCGCACACCCTCGGCGTTCGGTTGCCCGGCGCGCTCGCCGCCGAGCCAGGCGGCAGCGCGGATGGCGACGCCGCGGTTCTGCGCCCCGCGCTCGAGCTCGAGCTGCTCGGGATGTTCGTCTGCGCACGACTGCTGGCGGGAGGTCTGCTGGGTCCCGCGGCGCGCCGGCTCGCGGCGACGATCCTCAGGCACGAGCAAGTCCACGCGCACGTCCTGGCGGCCGAGCTGGCCCGGCTCGGGCAGTCGCCTCCGGCCGCTCCGGACACCGTCGCGGCGGCCGACCACGAGCTCTCCGAGCACGACGCCTCCGGCCGCCTGTCCGCGGTTCGTCGAGAGATCGGCGCACTCGACCTGCTCTACGAGGTCGAGGCGCTGTCGATCGGGGCCTACTACAAGGCGCTGCGCAACCTTGGCGACCCCGGCCTGATGCTGGTGGCGGCCGAGATCATGGGCGCCGACGCGCAGCACGCAAGCGCGATCGGCGGCCTGCTGCACCCGGGCAAATGGGACCGGACGGTGCCGGTCGCCTCCGTCGAGGGCCGGCACTGAGGCGGCGCTGGTAGGCTCGATCCACAGATGAGGATCCGCGCAGCGCTTCTGGAGGAGATGGTTTCGCACGCGCGGCAGGAGGCGCCCAACGAGTGCTGCGGGATGGTCGCCTCGCGCGACGGGGAGGCGGTTGCCGTCCACCGGGCGGCGAACGCCGAGGCAAGCCCGCTGCGCTTCGTGATCGACAGCCGGGAGCAGCTACAGCTGATGAACCGGATCGAGGATGCCGGACTGGACATCGGCGCGATCTACCACTCCCACACCCGTACGGCGCCGGAGCCCTCGCAGACCGACATCACCTTCGCTCGCGGCTGGCCCGGAGTCGTGTGGATCATCGTCGGCCTGAACGGTCCCGCGCCGGACGTCCGGGCGTGGCTGATCGACGACGGCGTGGTGTTCGAGACTGAGCTGGTCGTACCGTGAGCATGCGGCGACCCCCGGCAGTCTCGGAGGCCGGCCAGGCCCCGGTCAGCGAAACTCGGCGGCGGGCGCGGAAGATCAAGCCGCAGCTCACCGAGGGCCGCCTGGTCCGGGTCGCCGGGGCTCGCAACCAGGCCGAGGCCGAGTTCATCCAGGCGCTGCTGCTCGAGGAGGGGGTGCCGAGCCTCGTGCGCCGGAGCGCCGGCTTCGACGTCCCCGATTTCCTGGCCGCCGGCCCGCGTGACGTGCTCGTGGCCGAGAGCGGGCTGCTGACGGCACGCGAGGTGCTGCTCGAGGCTGCGGTGATCGGCGCGGAGCCGCCCTCGGCCGGGGTGGCTCCGGCGCGGCTGCTGGTCGCGCTGCTGGCGGCGTTCGCCGCCGGAGCGATCCTCCTCTGGGTGCTGCTCGAGCTGGTCAGGTAGCGCCCGGCGGTGGCCGGGGCGCCGCGGTCCTCCCCGCCGCGGCGCCGACCGCCTAGACCATCGCCGGCTGGCGGTCCGAGGCGATCGAGGCGATCTCCTCAGACGCCCGCTCGAACTCCTCGTCGGAGAGCACGGGCGTGCCCTCGAACGGAAGCTCGCGCGTCAGCTCGAGCCACGAGCGGCAGCCGCCGTACTCGTCGCGGACCTTGACCGTCACGGGGCGCGGGATCCGGTAGGTGCGCAGCAGGATCACGTGCAGCGGATGCCGGCGCTTCCACGCGAGTCGCTTCTCGGCGTAGTCGCTTGTCCACACGTAGAAGGGCGAGAGCGCGTCGACGGTGCGCCGGTCGTTGATGGTGAAGTGCGCGGCGACCTCGGCCCAGGCGCGAATCCGGACGCGATCGGGTTGCGAGATGGCGCCCTCGCGATGGAGCGCGTGCGGCGGCGGCTCGCCGTCGCTCCAGACGCCCTCTTCGAGCGCGCGCGTGAGCTCCGGCTGGTGTGATTCACGCACCAGGTCGGCGCGCTGGTGGTCGAAGGTGGGATACAGGAAGAAGCGCTCGTGCTCAAGCTTGAAGTGCTTGTCAGGCTCGCGGATGCCGCCCTTGCGGAGGGTGAGAAGCTGTTCGCCCTCGGCGAGCGCCCGCACGGTCACGGCCCATTCTTTGAAAGCAATCGGCATGTATGAGGTTGGGGGGGAGGAGATTTGCAGACAGTCCCGGCGCGCGCACCTGAGCTTGGTGCAACGGCAGCAACAGGAAGCCGAGATTGTACGCGAGGAACTCCAAATTCCATAATGTCGCCGCAAATCGGCGGATTCAGGGCACCTACTTTGTGCTTCTCGACGCATTTGGCGGTCTCGAGGCCGAGGGCCGCGACGTTCATCGCGGCGCACCGTACCCGCCGCCGCCCGGTGTCTCGATCCGCAGCCGCTGCCCCTCCGCCAGCTCCCCGATCGCCTTGGCCGGGAGCTCCTCGCCGTCGAGCAAATTGCGCCCTCTGGCGCCGGGCTCGCCGCCCTCGGCGCCGGGCGGGGCATGGCGCCGGCGCTCGGTGATCAGCGAGTAGCCGAGCGGCGCGAGCGCCTCGAGCTCGCGGACCACCCCGTCCCCGCCGCGCTGCTCGCCCTGGCCGCCGGAGTCGCGGCGAAGCGCGTACTCGACCATCCGCAGCGGGAACTCCAGCTCGAGCGCCTCGACCGGGGTGTTCAGCGTGTTGCTCATCGCCACGTGGACGCCGCTGGGCCCGGGAGCGTCGGGGCAGGCACCCTGGCCGCCGCCGATCGTCTCGTAGTAGACGACGTCCTCGCTGCCGAGGGTGACGTTGTTCATCGTGCCCTGGCCGAGGGCACGCCCGAACGCCCGCAGGACGACGTCGGCCACGCGCGAGGAGGTCTCGACGTTCCCGCCGACCACCGCGGCCGGGGAGCGCGCGTTCAGCAGGCAGCCTTCCGGCGCGATCACCTCGATCGGACGGTAGGCCCCGGCGCTCGGCGGGATGTCCGGATCGGTCAGCACCCGGATCGCGAAGTAGCAGGCCGAGCGGGTGACCGCAAGTGGGCAGTTCAGGTTGCCCTCGTGCTGAGGCGCGGTGCCGGTGAAGTCGAGCCTCAGACGGTCGCCCTCGACGGTCGCCGCAAGTGCGATCTCGAGGTCGCCCTCGCGCGCCTCGAGCACGTCCCGCGCGCTCCGCGTCCCGTCGGGGAGGGCATCCAGGCAGGCGCGGGTGCGCCGCTCGGCGTACTCGAGGACCTCGTCGAACGCCGCCCGCAGCGTCTGCGCGCCGACCCGCTCGTGCAGCTCGCCGAGCCGTATGGCCCCGACCCGGCCGGCTGCCATCTGGGCGCGGAGGTCGGCCCGGCGCTGCTCGGGGCGGCGCATCTGCCGGCTCAGCTCGGCGAGCGCCGCGTCGTCGAGCAGCCGCGGCTCGATCACGACCCCCTCGTCGTCCAGCGTGAGGCTGTCGGCGGGCATCGAGCCCGGAGTCGGGCCGCCGACGTCGGCGTGGTGGGCGCGGTTGGCGGCGAAGGCGATCAGCTCATCGCCGGCGAACACCGGGGTGATCACCGTGATGTCGGGCAAGTGGGTACCGCCGCGGTAGGGGTCGTTGAGAATCCACGGGCGATCCGGTGCATGGTCCGCCTCGAGGATCGCCGCCACCGCGGCGGGCATCGCCCCCAGGTGCACCGGGATGTGCTCGGCCTGCATCACCATCTCGCCCCCGGGCTCGAACAGCGCGGTCGAGGCATCGCGGCGCTCCTTTATGTTGGCCGAGTGCGCGGAGCGGATCAGCACCGCTCCCATCTCCTCGCAGATCGCCCGCAGCGCGCCGGTCAGGACCTGAAGCTCGACCGGGTCGATGCTCATGCGCGCTTCAGCCTGATCGTGCCCGTGTCGTCGACCGTGCCGGACCAATCGGGCGCCACCAGCACGGTTGACTCCGGGAGCTCGACCACCGCGGGGCCGGCGAACTCGGTCCCGGGCGCCGGTGCTCCGCGCAGAACCTCGAACTCGGTTTCCGCCCCGGCCAGCGTGGCGGTCCGCCGGCCCCGCTCGATCGCGCTGTCGTGCGTGGCCGCCTCGGCGAGCGTCACCTCGGCGCCGCCGGTGGTCGCGGTCACCCGGACGGTGACGAGCTCGATCGACTGCTCGGCGTCGCGGTAGCCGTAGCGCTCCTCGTGTGCGGCCTCGAAGGCGTCGCGGAGCTCCTCGGGCGTGGCCTCGGGGCTGCCGGCGACGGCGAGCTCGAACGACTGGCCGCGGTAGCGGAGCTCGTAGGTCGGCTGCAGCGCGGCTTCGGGCTCGCCGAGGGCGGCGCGGGCCCGCTCGCCGAGCTCGCGGACATGGGTGGCGATCGCCTCCGCGGTCAGGTGCTCATCGCTGAGCAGCACGCTCCGCTGCACGTCACGGCGCCGCTCCGACACGACCAGCCCGAGCGCGGCCAGCACGCCCGAGGCACGTGGGCAAAGGATCGTGTCGATCCCGAGCTCCTCGGCGATCTGCGCGGCGTGCAGGCCGCCGGCGCCGCCGAAGGCCAGCAGCGCGTAGCGGCGCGGGTCGATTCCCCTCTGGACGGTGACCACCCGCAGCGCGCGGACCATCTCCGCGATGGCCACCCGGATGATCCCCTCGGCGCAGGCCGTCGTCTCGAGCGACAGCGCTTGGGCGAGTCCGGCGATCGCGTGCTCGGCGGCGTCACGATCGAGCTCGACGCCGCCGGCGAGCGGCGCGTCCGCGGCCAGGTAGCCGAGGAGCAGGTTGGCGTCGGTAACCGTGGGCTCGGTGCCGCCGCGCCCGTAGCACGCAGGGCCGGGGTCGGCCCCGGCCGAGCGGGGACCGACCCGTAGCGCCCCGCCGGGATCCCGCCAGGCCACCGAGCCGCCGCCGGCCCCCACGGTGTGGACGGCGAGCATCGGAAGGGCCAGCGGTCGGCCCGCCACCTCGCCCGCGCTTTGCTCCTGAACGCTGCCGTCGTCGATCACGCAGACGTCGCACGAGGTGCCCCCCATGTCGAAGCAGAGCGCGTCCCGGGCGCCGGCGGCGCGGGCGACGAAGGCGGCCCCCGCCGCGCCGCCGGCCGGGCCTGAGAGCACGGTCCAGGCGGCGTGTCCGGCGGCCGCGGCCAGGTCGATCAGGCCGCCGTTGGACTGCATGATCGCGGCCTCGGGCAGGCCCGCCTCGTTTCCGCGCTCGACCAGCCGGCGGAGGTAGTTGCGCAGAAGGGGCGAGAGGGCGGCGTCGATCTCGGTGGTGGCGGCGCGTTCGTACTCGCGGAAGGTGCCCACGACCTCGTGGGAGAGCGACACGTGCACGTCCTTGAGGGCTTCCCCGAGCGCCCGCTCGTGCTCGGGGTGGCGGTAGGCATGGAGCAGCACGACGGCCACCGCCTCCGCCTCGACCTCCTCGACCCGGGCCGCCAGCTTCTCGGCGGTCTCCGGGGTGAGCGGCGTCAGCGGGCCGCCGGGCGTCATCCGCTCGCGGGCGCCAAAGCGGAGCTCCGGTGCAACGAGCGGCGCCGGCTGGGCGGCGCACAGCCGGTACAGCTCGGCGCGGTCCTGGCGCCCGAGCGCGATCAGGTCGGTGAACCCCTCGGTGGCGATCAGCGCCGTCCGCGCGGTCCGGCCCTCGAGCAGGGCGTTCGTGGCCACGGTCATCCCGTGGGAGAACTCGCGCACCTCCCGCGCCGGGCGGCCGGCCTTCTCGAGCGCCGCGCCCACGGCGGCCATCACCCCCTCGGACTGGTCGTGGGGCGTGCTCGGCGCCTTGGCGGTGACCAGCCGCCCGTCCAGCGCCAGCACCGCGTCGGTGAACGTGCCGCCTACGTCGACGCCGAGGAGCATGGGCGCTGGAACCTAGCCGAAACGGGTGGCGGCCCGCTCTCGCGGGGGCCGTGGTGGTCATCGGACGCGCCGCGGGCGGCGGGTCCCGTAACTCGGACTCCCGGTCCCACGGACGCCGCGCGTCGGGGAGCGCCGGCCCGTGGCGGCGCGCCGCGCGCGGCCCCACTACCTACGCGGCCAGCGCCGCCTCGATCTCCTCGGTCTCCGCCAGGTGCTGATGGGAGGGGCAGTAGCCGTTATGGGGCAGCGGCATCCGCTGGCACGGCGTGCCCCTGCGCGTGCTGGCCCGGCACTGCAGGGGGTTGCCGTAGGCGTCGAAGCCGTTCTGCGGCTGCCGGCGCAGGAACTCGTCCGCGAACTCGAGGTAGCGCTCGATCACGCAGAGCACGCGGCGCTGGGCCCCCATCGGGAAGTACGCCCGGATGTCCTGGAATAACGTGCGCGCCGGATGGGCGAAGTAGTGACGGTCGGTGGCCAGGCGCTCGACCGCCGCCTCGCACGCGCGCAGCACGCGCTCGTGATGGGCGTGCGGCGTCGCACTGTGGGGGTCCTCGACGATGTCGTCAGCCAACTCGCGATAGATGGCTCGACTGAATCGGTACATCGCACGACTCCTTTCGCTCCCTGCCAGCGCGGGCGGCTGCCCTGATGCGGCGGCCGTGGAGTATCCCGGCCTCGTGTGAAGAGCAGTCGCAGCCCGTATTAAGCCAAGGTTAAGTGGGTCGCCACCGTCGCCACCGTCCGGCGAGCAGCCTGGGCTCTCCCTCGCCGGCCCAGGCTGAGTACGGTACGCGCCAGATGGCGCTCGTATTCCTCGACCATCCCTCCTCGCTCGCGCATGACACCGGACCGCATCCGGAGCAGGCCGCGCGGATCGTGTCCATCGAGCGCGAGCTGGACGCCCGCGGGTGGCTCGGGTTCGAGCGGATACGCTCGCCGGCGGTGCAGCGGGCCGACGTGACCGCGGTTCACTCTGGGTCGTATGTCGACGCGATCGAGCGGTTGTGCGCGAACGGCGGCGGCCACATCGACTTCGACACGGTGGTCAGCGAGCGGTCCTTCGAGGCGGCCCTCCACGGCGCCGGCGGGGCGGTGCAGCTGGTCGAGATGCTGCTGGACGGGACGGCGTCGAACTCATTCAGCGCCCATCGCCCGCCGGGCCATCACGCCTCCCAGGCACGCTCGATGGGGTTCTGCCTGCTCAACAGCGTCGCGATCGCTGCCCGTCATGCGATCGACGCGCGCGGGCTCGAGCGGGTGATGATCGTCGACTGGGACGTCCATCACGGCAATGGCACGAGCGACATCTTCCACGCGAGCGACCAGGTGCTGTTCGTCTCGATCCACCAGTCGCCGCTGTACCCCGGCACCGGCCCCGCGCGGGACGTCGGCTCGGGGCCCGGCCGGGGCTTCACAGCCAACTTCCCGGTGCCACCGGGAGCCGGCGACGCCGAGTTCGTCTCGCTCGTCGACCACGTGGTGGTCCCGCTCGCCCGAGCCTTCGAGCCGCAGCTTGTCCTCGTCTCGGCGGGCTACGACGCCCACCTCGAGGACCCGCTCGCGCAGTGCCAGGTAACCGAGCTGGGGTATGCCGCGATGACCGAATCGCTGCGGCGCGCGGCCGAGTCGCTCGGGGCGCCGCTCGGAATCGTGCTCGAGGGCGGCTACGCGCTCGGCGCCCTGGCCCGCTCGGTCGCGGCGACCATGGAGGCGCTGGCCGCGCCGCTCGCGGCCGCGGGCGCCGGTGCGGTGGGGGGTAGTCCGCACGCGCTGACGGCGATCGCCGAGCAGGCGCGCGCGCGTGTGGCCCGGTGGTGGCCGCAGCTCGGCTGACCGGCCGGGCACGCTGCGGGGGCGCCTGACCCTCTGGCACCATGCCGGGAGTGTCAGAGCCCCGGCCCCAGCAACCGGTAGCCGTGTTCGACTCCGGCGTCGGCGGGATGACGGTCCTGCACGAGCTGCTTGTCTCGCTGCCCACCGAGGACTACCTGTACCTGGGCGACACCGCCCGCTTTCCCTACGGTGACCGCACCCAGGAGCAGCTACGTGCGTTCTCGGTCGAGATCGCCGAGTACCTGCTCGCGCAGGGTGCCAAGCTGCTGGTGGTCGCCTGCAACGCGGCGAGCTCGGCTGCGCTGGGCACGCTCGAGCGCCACCTGGCAGCACGCGGCGGCGAGGTCGATGTGATCGGCGTGGTCGCCGCGGCCACGCAGCTCGCGGTCGCGGGCAGCCGCAGCGGCCGGATCGGTCTCCTGGCCACGCCGGCGACGGTCGCCAGTGGGGCCTATGAGCGGGCAGTGCGGGCGGCCGACCCGCACGTGCACCTCGAGAGCGTTCCCTGCGCCGACCTGGCGCCGATCATCCAGTCCGGGTTTCCCTTCGACATCGAGGTCGTGGAGACGGTGCGCGAGTACTGTGCGCCGCTGCGCGCGGCGCAGGTCGACACGGTCGTCCTCGGGTGCACGCACTATCCGCTGGTCGCGCCGATGCTGCAGCGGATCCTCGGCCGCGACGTGACGCTCGTCACCTCCGGCGCGGGCGTCGCCCGAAGCGTCGAGCGGGCGCTCGCGGCGCGCGGGCTCGAGAATCCGCAGTCCGAGGAGGGCAGCTACCGCTTCCGCTGCACCGGCGAAGCGTCCTCGTTCAAGGCACTGGGGACGCGCTTCCTGCAGATGCCGCTCGGCGAGGTCGCGCAGGTGGAGCTCGGGGCGGCGAGGGCCGCGGCGTGAGCGCCGTCGCGCCGGAGAGGGTCGCGGCGTGAGCGCTTACGGCCCGAGGGACGGCCGCGGCGTGAGCGCTCCGGCGCCGGGGAGGGTCGCGGCGTGAGCGCCGGCGCCGTCCAGCGCAGCTACGACCGAGCGCGCGACCAGCTGCGTCCGATCGCGATCGAGCCCGGCTTTGTGCGCACCGCGGCCGGGTCGGCGCTGATCTCGATGGGCGAGACCCGGGTGATCTGCACCGCGTCGGTACAGGAAAACGTGCCGCGCTGGCTCGCCGGATCGGGGCGCGGCTGGGTCACCGCGGAGTACGGGATGCTTCCCGCCTCGACCAGCGAGCGCAAGCAGCGGGACGTGACAAGGGGCCGCCTCGACGGCCGGACGGTCGAGATCCAGCGGCTGATCGGTCGCTCGCTGCGCGGCGTGGTGGACTTCGCGGCGCTGGGCGAGCGAACGGTCTATGTCGACTGCGACGTGCTGCAGGCGGACGGCGGGACCCGCTGCGCGTCGATCACGGGCGGCCTCGTGGCGCTCCGGCTGGCCTTTGCGCGGCTGGTGTCCGGCGGTGCGCTGCCGCAGGCGCCGTTGACCGGCACCGTCGCAGCGGTGTCGTGCGGAATCGTGGCCGGTGTGCCGCTGCTCGACCTCGATTACACCGAGGACTCGACCGCGGAGGTCGACGCCAACGTGGTGATGACCGGGGACGGCGGCCTGGTCGAGGTGCAGGCGACGGCAGAGCGCACGCCGCTCTCGCGCGCCCACTTGGACGACCTGCTTGCGCTGGCCGCCGGCGGGATCGCGTCGCTGCGCGCCGCCCAGGATGACGCGGTCACCGCCGCGGTGGACTGATCGGGTCGCTTCGGTGCCGAGCTCCGCGTTCGTGCTGGCCACCCGCAACCCGCACAAGGTCAGGGAGATGCGGCGCCTGCTCGCCCCTGCCGGGATCGACGTCGAGCCGCTGCCCGACGACGTCGTGCTCCCGCCCGAGGACGGCGAGACGTTCGCCGAGAATGCCCTCGGCAAGGCGCGCGCCGCGGCTCGCGGCACCAGCCGCGTGGCGATCGCCGACGACTCCGGAATCGAGGCCGAGGCGCTGGGCGGCGCCCCGGGAGTGCGCTCGGCCCGCAATGCCGGGCCGGACGCGGGCGACGAGGAGAATCTGGCCAAGCTGATGCGCGAGGCGCCCGCGGGGAGTCCGCTGCGCTACGTGTGCGCGCTCGCTTGGGTCGACCCCGAATCGGGTCAGGAGCGCGTGTTCCACGGCGACTGCCGGGGACGTCTGGCCTCCGAGCCGCGAGGCACCGGGGGGTTCGGCTACGACCCGGCTTTCCTGGTCGACGAGGACGGGTGGAAGCGAACCATGGCGGAATTGAGTGATCCGGAGAAGGATGCGATCAGCCACCGCGGGCATGCTGTCCGGGCGTTGGTGCGATCGCTGCGCGGAGGGAGTGACGGCCGCCGCGCGCGCTCCGACGAGACCAACTGAAGAGCGCTGGAGCGGACCTCCGCCGGGTCATCGGCCGCTCTCTCCCTGCCCGTCGAAGGCTTTGCCCGGTGCATCACGAGCGTTCCTTGCCTCGCGGGGCGTGCGGTCGGCGACTGAGACCGGCCGGCACCGTGCCCGGGACCTGCCCGATGTCGCCTCCGCGGCTAGGTGAGGTTGATCGCCGCCGACACCGCGACCGCAAAAGCGACGGCCGCGTAGCCGAGGTAACCCTGAACGACGAGGACGAACACAGCGATGAGGCAGATCGCGACGGTCGCCAGCCAGCTGATGCGACGGAGGTCCATGAGCGAATTGTGGCCACCGGCCCGGATCCCCGGCTTCTGCCCGAAACCCGCAATTTGCGTAGATCTAAGCCGCGATTCCCCGCGCCGGCGCGGCCGACAGCATGACAATGGCCCGGCCGGGCGTCGGGGCGTGCCGGTCGTCCGCGGACCCTGTTAGCGTCGAGAAGTCCTAACACCTTGAAGGAGGGAGCAGTGACGAAATCTGAGTTCGTCGACCAGGTCGCCGACCGCGCCGGGTTGAGCAAGAGAGATGCAGCGGATGCAGTGGAGGCGTTCCTCGAGACCATCCAGGACGCGCTCAGGCGGGGCAGCGACGTCAACTTCTCCGGCTTTGGCAAGTTCAGCGTCTCGCAGCGGGGGGCACGGGAAGGACGCAACCCGGCCACGGGGGACAAGATTCAGATTCCGGCCGCTCGGGTGCCGAAGTTCACCGCGGGCGCCGGGCTCAAGAAGGCGATCAAGTAGATCGGCGCGATGCTCCCTGCTGCCGATGGCAGGACGGTGCCGTGATTGCGGGCTCCACCGTGCCGACGGCCGCAAAGCGCCGTGACCGTACCCGGCGGACGCGGCCGATACGTCGCTCGGGGCCGGCGGGCTCGCGGTGAGTGGCGGGGAGCCTGAGTCGTCACCGGGCCTCGCGGCCGAGAACTTCGGCGACCGGCTCGCGGCCCGAGTCGCCATGCGAGAGTCCCAGCTGGTTCTGGGGCTCGATCCCGATCCGGCGGGTCTGTGGCCACAGGCGCTCTACTTCGCGGACGGGACCGTCGATCCGTCGGCCCCTTCCGGCGAGCGAGCGGCCCGAGCGGTGCTCGAGCACTGCCGGCTGGCGCTGGCGGCAGTGGGTGATGAGTGCGTCGCGGTCAAGCTTCAGGTGGCCTGCTTCGAGCGGCTGGGGCCGCCGGGATGGGCCGCACTAGCACTCGCGGCCGCCACGGCGCGCGAGCAGGGCCTGCTGGTGATCGCCGACGCCAAACGCGGCGACATCGACGTGACGGCTGCCGCCTATGCGCAGGCTTTCTTCGGTGTGACTCCGACGCCGTATGGGCCCGTGGATGGGATTGGTGCCGATGCGCTGACTGTGAATCCGCTGCTCGGTACCGATTCACTGGCTCCATTTCTCAGCGCGGCGCGAGACCGGTCGAGCGCCCTCTTCGTGCTGGTGCGCACGTCCAACCCGGGTGCGGGCGACGTCCAGGAACAGAGGCTGGCCGACGGCCGCCTCGTGAGCGAGCGACTGGCCGAGATGGTGGCCGAGCTCGGCTCGGGCGGGGTTGGACGGGCCGGACTATCGGATGTGGGGGCGGTCGTCGGCGCGACCGCGCCGAAACGCCTGGAGGCGCTGAGGGCTGCGATGCCGCAGACGGTCTTCCTGCTGCCCGGAGTTGGAGCCCAAGGCGGCTACGTACAGGATCTCGCGGCGGCGTTCGCGCCGGGCCGAGCCGGCGGCCTGGTTTCGGCGTCGCGCGGCATCGTCGCGGCGCACGAGCGGACCGGCGGCGATCCCGCCGACGCGGCGCGGGCGGAGGCGTCGCGATTGCGCGAGCTGGCGTGGAGCATCGCGGGCTGATGGTGGAACGTGCCGCTTGCTGCGCTTGTATGATCGGCGCGCGATGGCGGCACGGAGTCCTGGGCGCTTTCTGGCGCCGATCGCCCTCGCGGCGACGATCACGGCCACCTACCTGGTCGTGCATCCGGTGCTGACCAAGAAGACGGCCGACCGGCCCCCGGTGGCGCTCACCAGTACTCAGGCTGCTCATCACGCGCCGCCGCCGAGCTCGCCGTCGACGTATACGGTCAAGGCCGGCGACACGCTGTCGAACATCTCCGCCAAGACGCGCGTGCCGCTGCCGATGCTCGAGACGCTGAATCCGAACATCAACCCGAACGCCCTGCAGACGGGCCAGCGCCTGAGGCTACGAAGGTGAGCGGCGCGCCCCGGCCTCCGGATGGTCGGGGGGGTCCGGTGCGCCAGTCGGCTTCGGTGGTGCTCCGCTTGGCGCTCGGACCGGTCTGTTCCGCGCTGGCCGTCGTCGCGCTCGCCCTGCGTGCGCGGGCGGTTCCGCTCGCGGTAGCGGCCGGCCTGGCGGCCGGGCTCGAGGCCGGGCTCGCGGCCGGGGCGACCCAGCTCGCCGTGCCCACCACTGCACAACCCTTCACCCAACCTGCGCCGGCCCCCCAACCCATGCCGGCCCCGCCCCTTTCCGCCCGCGCCGCGGCGCTGATGGACGTGAGCTCCGGCCAGCTCCTCTACGGCTACCAACAGGACCGCGAGCTGCCGATCGCCAGCACGACGAAGCTGATGACCGCGCTGATCACCCTCGAGCGTGTGCGGCGGCTGCAGACCGTGTTCGTCCAGAACGACTACTACCCATCGGCCGTCGATTCACAGATCGGCCTCGTGCCGGGCGATCGGATGACCGTGCACGACCTGCTTCTGGCCATGCTCCTGCCGAGCGCCGACGACGCGGCCGAGGACATCGCCTACAACGTCGGCCGCGGCTCGATCCCCAGCTTCGTCGCGATGATGAACGTGCGCGCCCGCCAGCTCGGTCTCCGCCATACGCACTACTCCACTCCGATCGGGCTCGACACACCCGGCAACTACTCGACCGCCGCCGACCTCGCGACGCTGACCCGGTATCTGCTGCTCCATGAGCCGTTCTTTGCCCGCGCCGTCGCGCTGCCGAGCGCCGCGCTGACCACGGGGCCGGTCCGCCGGGTCAGCAACCGCAACGATCTCGTCGGTCGCGTCCCGTGGATCAACGGAGTCAAGACCGGCCATACCCTCCAGGCCGGTTACGTGCTCGTTGGATCGGCCACCGGCCATGGAATGACGCTGGTCGCCCCGGTCCTCGGGACGCCGAGCGAGGCCACCCGCGACGCGAGCACTCTGGCCCTCCTGCGCTGGGGGCTGGCCAACTTCCGCGTCCTGCGGCCGGTGCAAGCGGGCACCGTGCTGGCGCGCCCGGCCGAGCGCGACCGCCCGCGCGTTCATGTGTCGGTGATCGCCGCGCGCTCCTACGAGCAGGTCCTCCCGCGCTCGACGGCGCTCACCACCCAGGTCGATGTCCCCGCGGCGCTTTCCGGCCCACTGCCGCGCGACGCCGTCGTCGGGCAGGTGCTCGTGCTCGCCGACGGCCGGCGGCTGGCGTCGATCCCGCTTACGCTTGCCGAATCCGTGCCCGCCGTCAGCTCGCTGGCGCGCGCGACGGCACTGGTCAAGCGACCGTTTACGCTATTCGTGCTCATTCTGTTGATCGGTGGGGCTGTCGGAGCGGGCATGGTTCGGCGTCAGCGCGCTCGGGCCTTGGCCGCAACCAGAAGATGATCATCACCGTCACGCTCAACGCAGCGCTCGACAAGACGCTCGAGGTGCCGAACTTCACGCCCGGTCGGAGGCATCGGACGGTCGACCAGACGACGATGCCGGGCGGAAAGGGCGTCAACATCGCGCGCGCGCTCAAGCGGCTCGGCCAGCCCGTGATCGCCACCGGGCTGGTCGGCGGCGCTACCGGCTCGCGGATCATGCAGGCGCTGAACGACGAAGCGATTCTCAACGGCTTCGTCCGCATTCGCGAGGAGTCGCGGACCAACACCGCCGTGCTCGACCCGACCACCGGCATGCATACAGAGATCAACGAGCGCGGGCCGGCGGTCACCGCGATGGAGCTCGAGCTGTTCCGGGACAAGCTCACGTATCTGGCCAAGGGCGCCAGCATGTGCGTGTTCGCCGGCAGCCTGCCGCGTGGCGTGGAGCCGGACGTGTACGCCGGCCTGATTCGCGACGTGCACAAGCTCGGCGTGGTCACGGTCCTCGACACGGAAGGCGACCCGCTCCGCTTCGGCGTACGGGCCGACCCGGATGTCGTATCGCCCAACGAACTCGAGGCGGAGGAGCTCGTCGGCCACGAGTTCAACGATGTCGACGACCGCGCCCGTGCGGTCGCGGAGATCGTCCGGCTGGGGGCCGGCGAGGCGATCATGACCGTACCCGACGGCTGCTATGCGCAGGTGAGCGAGGACGGCTCCCCGGCGATCTACCGAGTCCGCGTGGAGGAGCAGGAGGCCCGCTCGGCGATCGGCTCGGGCGACGCCTTCCTGGCCGGTTACGTGGCCGCGCGCTATGCGGAGCAGTCCCCCGTGCAGTGCCTCTGTTACGGCGTCGCCTGCGGGGCGGAATCGACGCAGCACTTCGGCGCCGGCCTGCTCGACCAGGGCAGGGTGGAGCGCCTGCTCGCCGAGGTCGAGGCCGAGCGCCTGGAGCTCCCGGCCGAGATTCGCTGAAGACCGCCGCTGGTACCGCGGACTCCCGGGAGGCCACGGGGCCGCTGCCAGGATCGAGGCTCCCCGGGAGGCCACGGGGCCGCTGCCAGGATCGAGGCTCCCGGGGAGGCCACGGGGCCGCTGCCAGGAGTCCCCGGGAGGCCACGGGGCCGCTGCTAGGATCGAGAGATTCGATGGTTGCCGCCATCGCGTGCTCACCCAGTGGCCTCCGGCGGCGGACCGCGGGCGTCCGCGGCGCGTTCTAGGATGGGAAGATGGAAGTAGAGATTGGACGCGGGAAGAAGGCCCGCAGGGCGTACGGGTTCGACGATATAGCGATCGTCCCCTCGCGTCGGACCCGGGATCCCGACGACGTCGACGTCACCTGGATGCTCGGGCCCTACCGGTTCGAGCTGCCGCTGCTGGCCGCGGCGCTGGATGGCGTCGTCTCTCCGGAGACCGCGGGGATCATCGGCAAGCTCGGCGGTCTCGCCGTGCTGAACCTAGAGGGCATCTTCTGCCGCTACGAGGACGCCGACGCTCAGCTCGAGCGGATCTGCACGTTCTCGCGTGACATCGCCACGCGGGAGATGCAGGACATCTACCGGGAGCCGATCAAGCCGGAGCTGATCGCGCAGCGAATCCGGGAGATCAAGGCGCACGGTGTCGTCGCCGCCGCCTCGCTGACCCCGCAAAAGGTGCGCACCTACTATGAGGTGGCCCTCGAGGCCGGGCTCGACATCCTCGTGATTCAGGGCACGGTGGTCTCGGCCGAGCACGTCTCCCGCGACGAGACCCGCCCGCCGCTCAACCTCAAGGAGTTCATCCGCGAGCTGGCGCCGACGCCGGTGATCGTGGGCGGGTGCGCCTCCTACCACACGGGGCTTCACCTGATGCGCACCGGCGCCGCGGGCGTTCTGGTCGGAGTCGGTCCGGGCGCGATCTGCACCACGCGCGGGGTCCTCGGCATCGGCGTCCCGCAGGCCACCGCGATCGCCGACGTCGCCGCCGCCCGCTCGCAGCACATGCTCGAGACCGGCGACTACGTCAAGGTGATCGCCGACGGAGGCATGCGCAACGGTGGCGACATCGCCAAGGCGATCGCCTGTGGGGCCGACGCCGTGATGCTCGGCTCCGCGCTCGCCCGCGCCTATGAGGCGCCCGGCCGCGGCTACAACTGGGGCATGGCCACGTTCCACCCCACGCTGCCGCGGGGCGCGCGGGTCTCGACCGCCCAGAACGGCAAGCTCGAGGAGATCATCCGCGGTCCCGCCCGGGAGAACGACGGGACGTTCAACCTCATGGGCGCTCTACGCACCTCGATGGCCACCTGCGGTTATCGGGACATCGCCGAGTTCAACCGCGCCGAGCTGCTGGTGGCGCCGGCGCTACAGACCGAGGGCAAGCAGCTCCAGCGCGAACAGGGCGTCGGCATGGGCGCGACAGGCATGGCTGCGACGGTCGGTGTCGCCGACTAGCCCTGCCACCGCCGAGGCCGAGGCGCTCACCAGCCAGGCCGTCCCCGCGGCGGCCACCGAGGAGGTCGTCGTCCTCGACTACGGCGGCCAGTACTCGCAGCTGATCGCCCGTCGCGTCCGCGAGTGCGGGGTGTTCTCGGAGCTGTTGCCCCATCACGTCGGCGCCGCCGAGGTCGCCCGGCGGCGGCCGAAGGGCGTGATCCTGTCCGGCGGGCCGGCCTCGGTTTACGCCGACGGCGCGCCGCGGCTCGAGCGCGAGGTGCTCGAGCTCGGCATCCCGGTGCTCGGCATCTGCTACGGGATGCAGCTGCTGGCGCGCGAGCTCGGCGGTCGCGTCGAGGGCGCCGAGGTGGGCGAGTTCGGGCGCTCGCAGCTCACCGTGCGCGACTCCGGGCGGCTGCTCGCCGGCACCCCGTCCGAGCAGACCTGCTGGATGTCTCACCGCGACACCGTCTTCGAGCCTCCGCCGGGGTTCACCGCGCTGGCCGCCTCCACCGCCTCGCCGGTGGCCGCGTTCGAGTCGCACGCGCGCGAGGTCTACGGCATCCAGTTCCATCCCGAGGTGATCCACACCCCTTACGGAAACCAGGTGCTGACCAACTTCCTGGCCGACGTGTGCGGGTGTGAGCGCTCGTGGAGCCCGCGCTCGGTGATCGACGAGCAGATCGACCGGATCCGCGCCCAGGTCGGCGACGGACGCGCGATCTGCGGGCTCTCCGGCGGCGTCGATTCGAGCGTCGCCGCGCTGCTCGTGCACCGCGCGATCGGCGACCGGCTGACGTGCGTCTTCGTCGATCACGGGCTGATGCGCAAGAACGAGGGCGCGCAGGTGATCGCCGCCTTCCGGGACCACTTCCGCGTGCCGTTGGTCGCCGTCGACGCCTCGGAGCGATTCCTCGGCCGGCTGCGCGGGGTGAGCGATCCCGAGGAGAAGCGCAAGCGCATTGGGGCCGAGTTCATCCGCGTGTTCGAGGAGGAGGCGGCGAAGCTCGAGGACGTCGCCTACCTGGTCCAGGGCACGCTGTACTCCGACGTGATCGAGTCGGGGGGCGGGACGGGCGCGGCCACGATCAAGTCCCACCACAACGTCGGCGGGCTGCCGGAAAACGTCGGGTTCGACCTGGTGGAGCCGCTGCGAGCGCTGTTCAAGGACGAGGTGCGGGCGGTCGGGGCCGAGCTTGGGCTGCCGGAGCGGCTGGTGTGGCGCCAGCCCTTCCCGGGTCCCGGGCTGGCGATCCGGATCGTCGGCGGCGAGGCCACGCGCGAGCGGCTCGAGACGCTCCGCGAAGCCGACGCGATCCTCCAGGACGAGATCCGCAAGGCCGGGCTCTACCGCGAGCTGTGGCAGTCCTTCTGCGTGCTGCCAGACGTGCGCACGGTGGGCGTCCAGGGCGACACGCGCACGTACGGCAACGTGATCGTGATCCGCGCGGTGACCAGCGACGACGCGATGACCGCCGACTGGGCGCGGCTGCCCTACGACCTGCTCGAGCAGATCGCCTCGCGGATGATCAACGAGATTCGCCCCGTCGGGCGGGTGGTGCTCGACATCACGAGCAAGCCGCCGGGCACGATCGAGTGGGAGTGAGCTAGGAGGGCTGCGCGGCCCGAGCCGGGTCGGCAGGGGCGAGGCGGCTGGGCACGCGCAGCGTCGAGGCGGCCGACTCGTGGGCGGCCCGGCCGTGGGCGGCCCGGCTGTGGCGGCCCGGCTGTGGCGGGCTGGCTGTGGCGGCCCGGCTGTGGCGGTCTGGATGCGGCGGGGTGGATGCGAGCGGGGCGGATCCGAGCGTCCGGGAACTACGAGCCGGCGCGGGCTGGCCGTGCCACGAGGCCGGGAACTCCGAGCCGGCGCGGGCTGGCCGTGGCGGAAAAGTCCGGCCATACCGACAAAATTCGCCACGACCCCCGCTACGGGTCGTGGCCGAGGCGCTACGCCTCGTGGCCGGGCTCGATCGCCTTCGCCCGCTGGAAGGTGAGGGTCTCCTCGCTGCGCCCCGCCTCGCCCTCGATCGGCTCGAGCACGAAGCCCCAGTGGTCGCCGAAGTCGTGACGACCGACGATCCGCCCGGCGAACCAGTTCTGGAGCCGCTCCAGCACCGGCGTGCCCGCGGCACTCGGGTGCCACGCGCAGCGCTCGAACTTGTCCATCTCATCGCCGGTCTCGCCGCCGAACAGCTCGGCCAGCTCGCCATCGTGCCCGGTCACGAAGTGGACCACGAGGACCTCGGCGCTGCGGGCGACCCGGTAGGTCCGGTTCTTGACCGAGAGGCAGGCGAGAAAGCGCGGAGGGTCGATCGACACCTGGGTGGCGAAGCCGATCAGACATCCCGAGCGCTCGCCGCCCGCGGCGGCGGTGATGATCAGCATCGAATAGTCGAGCTGGGAGACCAGCTCGTCGAACGACGTCTCGCCGGTGGCGCTCACCCCGGAATGCCGCCGATCCTAAGCTCCGCGGGCACGGTGTCCATCTACCCGGGCGAGGACCGCCGGAACGTGGCCGCTCACGTCCGCCGGCAGCTCCCTCGCGCCGAACCACCTCACCGCCGCGAGCTCCGCGCCGTCGACGGTCAGGCGCGGATCGGCGAGCTCGGCCTGGAAGCAGTGCAACCGGTCGCGCCGGTGGTAGGCCCGCGCGTGCACGGCTCCGAGCGCGACCCAGTTGCGGATCTCGACGCCTAGCTCCTCGCTCATCTCCCGCTCGGCCGCGTCGACCGGTCGCTCGCCGCGCTTCACCGCGCCGCCCGGCAGGTCCCACTCGCGCCGTCCGTAGGTGTGGCGCACGAGCAAAATCAGCTCGCCCCTGGTGAGCACGCACTTGACGCCGTCGACCTCGGGCCGGCGCAGGAACCAATAGCCGCGCAGCGCCCGGTGAGCGGTCCGGTAGGCGAGCCGGCGGAGTCCGAGCGGGAGGCTCACAAATCGCAGCCTACGCCGCGCGTAGCATGGTGTCGCGTGCGCGATCGCCTATCATTGGCGTAAGCCGCGCGAGCGCCGCGCGGCTTTGTGCGTGCCATGAAGACCTACGTAGCCACACCTGCAGAGCGTGAACGCAACTGGCTGGTCGTCGATGCGTCGGGCAAGACGCTCGGTCGCCTGGCGACCCAGATCGCCGACGCGCTGCGCGGCAAGCGCAAGCCCGCGTACACCCCGCACGTCGACACCGGCGACTTCGTCGTCGTCGTCAACGCCGAGAAGATCGCGGTCACCGGCAACAAGCGCAACGACAAGCGCTACTACCGGCACTCCGGCTACCCCGGCGGGCTCAAGTCCCGCAGTCTGAGCGACATGCTCGAGCGACGCCCCGAGGAGGTCATCCGCCTCGCGGTCAAGGGCATGATGCCCCGCAATCGGCTGGCTCGTAAGCAACTGACCAAGCTCAAGGTGTACGCCGGGCCGGAGCATCCGCACGCCGCCCAGCAGCCGCAACCCATGGAGATCGAGCAGTGACCGAGTACCCCGAGGACGACCAGGCACGACCCGCGGAGGATCCGGCCGGCGTGGGCGAGCAGCCCGCCGGGACCGGGCGAGCCCCGGTGGAGGATCCAGCCGGCGCGGGCGAGGAGCCCGCCGGGACCGAGCCGGCCCCGGTGAGCCCCCCGGAGGCGCCGCCGGCGACTCCCGCCGGGACCGAGCCGGCCCCGGTGAGCCCTCCCGAGGCGCTGCCGGCAGCGCCCGCTGCCGAGGCCGCCGAGCCGCTCCAGGCCCAGCCGGCCGCGGCGCCGTCGGCGGACGAGGACCTCGAAGAGGTCGAGCTCGCTCCCCGCGAGAAGCCCGAGATCCCGGGCGCCGACCTGATCCCGGACATCGTTCCCGAGGGCGAGCAGTTCCTCGACGCCGAGGCGCAGGCGGCGGCCGAGGCCGAGGCCGAGGCGGCGGCCGCACTCGCCGCCGAGGAGGCCGAGGACACCCCGATGCCGATCGCCGACGCGACCATCGATCTGGCCGCTGGCGCGCGCTACACCGCGACCGGCAAGCGCAAGACCGCGGTCGCGCGGGTGGTGCTGAAGCCCGGCAGCGGCAGCTACGCGATCAACGGCAGGGCGCTCGAGACCGTCTTTCCGCGTGAGCCGCTGCAGCGCATGATCCGTCAGCCACTCGAGACGGTCGGGTTCGACGCCCGGATGGACGTGGTGGCGCGGATGCACGGCGGCGGCGTGGCCGCACAGGCGGGCGCGCTCCGGCACGGCATCTCGCGGGCGCTGATCGTGGCCGATCCCAACCTCCGCGGCGAGCTCAAGCGGCGCGGCTTTCTCACCCGTGACCCGCGCGTCAAGGAGCGCAAGAAGGCCGGTTTGAAGAAGGCGCGCAAGCGGCCGCAGTTCTCCAAGCGCTGAGCGCTGCGACGCGATCCCTGCGATGGCGCGCCAGCTCTTCGGCACGGACGGCGTCCGTGGTCGCGCGGGCCACTTCCTGACCGCGGACCTCGCGCTGTCCCTGGCGCGTGCCGCGGTGCTCCGGGCCGGGAAGGCGCGTCCCCAGGTGCTGATCGTGCGCGACACCCGCGAGTCCGGCGAGATGCTCGAGTCCGCGATCGCCGCGGGCGTCACCGCGGCCGGCGGTGACGCGCTGGTGGCCGGGGTGCTCTCGACGCCGGCCGCCCCCCTGTTGGTGCGCCGCCACGGCCTCGATCTGGCCGCGGTGATCTCTGCCTCGCACAACCCCTACGAGGACAACGGCATCAAGCTGTTCGCCGACGACGGCTTCAAGCTCGACGACGACACCGAGCACGCGATCGAGGCCCAGCTCGAGCAGCCGGTCGCCGCACCGGGGCGGATCGGGCGCGTCCGGCGCCTGCACGGAGCGCTCGAGGACTACCTGCGCGAGCTCCACGTCCGCTACGCCGCGCTCGAGCTCCGCGGCACCCGGGTGCTGCTCGACTGCGCCAATGGCGCCACGTTCCGCGCCGCGCCCGAGATCTTCCGCCGCCTCGGCGCCGAGGTGACCGTGCTGGCCAACCAGCCGGACGGCCGCAACATCAACGACCGCTGCGGCTCTACCCACCTCGAGCTCGTCCGCGAGCACATGAGCGCCGGCGCGCATGACGTCGCCTTTGCCTTCGACGGCGACGGCGATCGCGTGCTTGCGCTCGACCGCACCGGTGCTGTGGTCGATGGCGACGAGCTCATCGCCCTGGCCGCGATCCATCTGAGCCGCCAGCATCGGCTCCCGGGCCCCGGGGTCGCGGTGACCGTGATGACCAACTACGGCTTTCACTCTGCGATGGCGGCGGCCGGAATCGAGGTGGCGACCACCGCGGTGGGCGACCGCTACGTGCTCGACGAGTTGCGCCGGCGAGGCTGGGCGCTCGGGGGCGAGCAGTCGGGCCACATCATCGATCTCGGCTTCGGCCCCTCCGGTGACGGGATCGCCAGCGCCCTCCTCACACTCGAGGCGCTCGGTGGCCGTGACCTGAGCGAGCGCGACGCGATGGCGAAGCTCCCGCAGCGGCTGGTCAACATCCGCGCCCGTGACCGGGCGGCGCTCGCCGCCGCCCTGGAGGATGCCGGCGTCAAGGCCGCGATCGAGCGCGAGGACGCCTCGCTGCGCGGCCGTGGGCGCGTGCTTGTGCGTGCGTCCGGCACCGAGCCGCTGATCCGGGTGATGGTCGAGGCGCCGACCCGGCGCGAGACCGAGGCGGTGTGCGGCCGGTTGACCGAGGTGGTCGAGGGCGCGGTTACGCGATAGCGATCCGCAAGGCTCGCGGCCGGACCCGGGCGCTTACCCGGCGAACCACCAGGCTTCGGGCAGGACCCGGGTGCTTGCCCGGCGAACTGGTAGCGCACCCCCGGCTAACATAGGGAGCTCGCTCTCCGGCACGAGGCCGGCGAGCGCGGGCCGCCGTTGCGGCTCGACCCCGATACAGGAGATATAGGGCGCATGTGTGGAATCGTTGGCTACGTCGGTCCCAGAGAACCAGGGCCACTGCTACTCGCCGGGCTCGAGAAACTCGAGTATCGCGGCTATGACAGCGCCGGCATCTCGGTGCTCGACGGCGACCGGATCGACGCCGTGCGGGCGGTCGGCAACCTGGCTGCGCTGCGCAGCGCCGTGCTCGCCAGCCCCGGTCGCCTCGGTTCCCGCGCCGGCGTGGCGCTGGCCGAGCCTGAATCCTCCGCGAGCACGGGCATCGGACACACCCGGTGGGCCACCCACGGTCCGGTGACCGAGGAGAACGCCCATCCGCACTTCGACACCTCAGACCGGGTCCACATCGTGGTCAACGGGATCGTCGAGAACTATCTCGAGCTCAAGCAGCGACTGATCGGCGACGGCGCCGTGTTCACGTCCGAGACCGACGCCGAGGTGATCGCCCATCTCCTCGCCGACCACTACCACGGCGACCTCGTGAAGGCCGTCCGGGCCGCCTACGCCGAGCTCCGTGGCCACTACGCGTTCGTGGCGATGTCGGCGGACGAGCCCGGGCTGCTCGTCGGCGCCCGCAAGGACTGCCCGTTGATCATCGGGCGTGGCGACGGCGAACAGTTCATCGCCTCGGCGATTCCCGCCTTCTTGCGGGAGACGCAGTGCGTGCAGTTCATCGAGAACGACGAGATCGTCGTCGTTCGCCCCGCCGGCACCGAGTTCCTCACCGCGTCCGGCCGCCGGCTCGAGCGTGAGGTGGTAGAGATCGACTGGGACACCGAGACGGCGGAGAAGCAGGGCTATGAGACGTTCATGCTCAAGGAGATCCACGAGCAGGCCGACGCGGTGGCCGAGACGATCGGCGAGCGAGCCGCCCACGGAGTCGGGATCGACCTCGGCGACCTCGGCGCGATCACCGACGAGCTGCTGCGCCGGATCCGGCGAGTGGTCGTGGTGGCCTGCGGCACCTCATACCACGCCGGCCTGATCGGCCGCTACGCGATCGAGGAGTGGTCGCGGGTGCCGGTGGACGTCGAGATCGCCTCCGAATACCGCTATCGCAACCCCGTGGTCGGCCCCGAGGACCTGGTCATCGGCATCTCGCAGTCAGGTGAGACAGCCGACACCCTGGCGGCGATGCGCACGGCCGCCGCGCGCGGGGCCGCGGTTCTGGCGATCACCAACATCATGGGCTCGCAGGCCACCCGCGAGGCCGACGCGGTGCTCTACACCCGCGCCGGGCTCGAGATCGGGGTTGCGGCCACGAAGACATTCGTCAGTCAGGTGGTGGCGATGTACCTGTTGGCGCTGCGGCTGGCCGAGCTGCGGGGCACGCTCGCTCACGATGCGCTGGCCGACACGATCGCCTCGCTCCGGCATCTGCCGCAGCTGATCAGCGAGATGCTCGAAGACGGCGGCGATGACCTGAAGCGGATCGCGCGCCAGCACCACCGAGCCGACTTCTTCCTCTACCTCGGCCGCCACGTTGGGGTGCCGGTGGCGCTAGAGGGCGCGCTCAAGCTGAAAGAGATCTCCTACATCGCCACCGACGCGTATGCCGCCGGAGAGATGAAGCACGGGCCGATCGCGCTGCTCGACGACTCGACCCCGGTGGTGGTGACCGCCACGGATTCCCCGGTGCTCGAGAAGGTGATCTCGAATATCCAGGAGGTCCGCGCTCGCAAGGCCAAGGTGATCGCGGTGGCGAGCGCGGGCGACGAGCGGATCGCCGAGCACGCCGACGACGTGATCACCGTACCGCGCACGCACTGGATGCTCGCGCCGCTGCTTGCGGTGATCCCGCTGCAGCTGCTTGCCTACCACATCGCGCGTGAACGCGGCCTCAACGTGGACCAACCCCGGAACCTGGCCAAGACGGTGACCGTGGAGTGACCGGCCCGGGGATCGATGCCGGCCTCCGCGGGGTGGGCATCGACCTGCTCGAGATCGAGCGACTGGAACGGGCGCTCGAGCGCCGGCCGCGGCTCGCCGAGCGGCTGTTCACCGAGGCCGAGCGGGCCTACGCCGGCTCCCACGCCCGTCCGGGACAGCACCTGGCGGCGCGGTTCTGCGCCAAGGAGGCGGTCGCCAAGGCGCTCGCGCTCGAGGCGTGGAACTTCCTGGACATCGAGGTCCTCGGCCACCACGGCCCGCCCGAGCTCCGCCTTCACGGCGCGGTGGCAGAGCGCGCCGCGGCGCTCGGGGTCGAGGTCAGCATTTCGCTGACCCACACACGCCGAGAGGCGGCGGCGGTCGCCGCGCTGTCATGACGCTGCCCGAGTGGCTCGAGCCGCTTCCGGACGCCGCCGAGCAGCGGGCGCTCGACCAGTGGACGATCGACTCGCTCGGCGTGCCCGGGGCATACCTGATGGAGCGGGCGGGCGCGGGCCTGGCCGCGCTGGTGGCGCGGCTGGCGCCGTCGGGGCCGGTCGCCGTGGTGTGCGGCAAGGGCAACAACGGCGGCGATGGCTACGTCACCGCCCGGCGGCTTCGCGAGCGCGGTCGCGAGGTGCGGGTGCTCAGCCTCGGCCCGGTGGCGGAGCTCCGCGGAGACGCGCGGTCGAACGCGGAGCGCCTGCCCGGCGCCGCGCCGGAGCCCTTCGAGGCCTCGAAGCTGGACGGCGCCGCGGTGATCGTGGACGCGATCCTGGGGACCGGCTTTGAAGGCGAGCCGCGTGGTCCGGCGGCCGGCGCGATCGAGGCGATCAACGCCAGGTCCGGCTCCGGTGAAGGCCCCGGCGAGCCGGTGGTCGTCGCCTGCGACGTTCCCAGCGGCGTCAACGCATCGACAGGCGAGGTGGACGGCGCCGCGGTCCGCGCCCGCGCCACGGCGACGTTTCACGCCGCCAAGCCGGGGCTGTGGATCGCGCCGGGGAAGGCGTGCGCGGGGGAAGTGCAGGTGGTCGACATCGGCATCCCGCCGGGCGGGCCGGGAGACCCGGGCATCGGCTTGATCAGCCGCCGGGTGACCGCGGGGATCCCCCGGCGCGGGCGCGAGTCGACGAAGTTCGCCGCCGGCAGCGTGCTCGTGTGCGGCGGCTCGACCGGGCTGACCGGCGCCCCGTGCATGGCGTCGGAGTCGGCCATGCGCGCCGGCGCCGGCTACGTCACCGCGTTCGTCCCCGCGTCGCTCAACCACATCTTCGAGCTGCGCCTGCTCGAGGTGATGACGGTGCGGCTGCCCGACATCGGGGGATCGCTCGCCGCCGACGGCCTCGACACCGTGCTCGAGCGCGCCGAGCGCTCCGACGCGCTCGTTCTCGGGCCCGGGCTGGGGCGCGCCGACGGCGCCTTCGAGCTTGCGCGCGCGCTGGCCCGGCGGGTTCGGCTCCCGCTGCTGCTCGACGCCGACGGACTCAATGCCCACGCCGGCCGGCTCGCGGCGCTGGCCGAGCGCCCCGGCCCCACCGTGCTGACTCCCCATGCCGGGGAGCTGGCCCGCCTGCTCGAGTCCGACAGCGGCGCGGTCGGCGCCCGGCGGCTGCAGAGCGCACGCCGAGCCGCGTCCGAGGCGCGCGCGATCGTGGTGCTGAAGGGCGACGATACGCTCGTGGCGGCACCGGACGGCCGCGTCGCCGTCAACTCAGGGGGAGCCTCCGCGCTGGCCACGGCCGGGACCGGCGATGTCCTCTCCGGGGTGATCGGCGCCTATCTGGCCAAGGGCATGGACCCGTTCCACGCCGCCTGCGCCGCGGTGTTCGTCCACGCCCAGGCGGGTCGGCTAACCGCGCAGCGCATCGGCGCCGAGGGTGTGATTGCGCGGGACGTGATCGAGGCGCTTCCGGCCGCCCTGCGCGAGTCACTAGGCTGACTCGTTATGCCTCTGCGTGCGCTGGCCCGCGTCAACCTCGCGGCGATCGAGCGCAACGTGAGCCGACTGGTGAGCCGCCTCGCGCCCGGCGCCGGGCTCTGCGCCGTGGTGAAGGGGGACGGGTACGGGCACGGCGCTGCCCGGGCGGCCGGGGCGGCGCTTGCCGGAGGGGCGAGGTCGCTCGCCGTGGCGACCGCCGACGAGGCGGCCGAGCTGCGCGAGGCCGGGCTCGAGGCGCCGCTGCTCTTGATGGGAGCGGTGAGTGCCCAGGAACTGCCGGTCGCGCTCTCCGCCGGGGCCGAGCTCGTGGCCTGGAGCGAGCGCTTCGTCACCGACCTCGCCGCCGCCGCCGACGGCCGGGTGCGGGTCCACGTGAAGCTCGACACCGGGATGGGACGGCTCGGCACTCGCTCGCGCGCGGCTGCGCTCGTGGTGGCCGAGCGGGTGGCGGCCTCGCCGGCGTTGGAGCTAGCCGGCGCGATGACTCACTTCGCCACCGCCGATGAGGACCCCGAGTTCCTCCGGGCTCAGCTCGAGCGCTTTCGCCCGTTCGCCGCCGAGCTGCGCCGTCGCCCCGGCGTGCGCGCACACGCCGCCAACAGCGCGGCCACGCTGCGGGAGCCGGCTACCCACTTCGACATGGTCCGCTGCGGTATCGCGATCTACGGCGCCGACCCGATGCACGACGACCCGGCCGCGTGGGGGCTCGAGCCGGCGCTCGAGCTGACCTCCTACGTGGCCGCGGTCAAGCGCGCGCTACCCGGCGACAGCGCCGGTTACGGGCGGCGCTTCATCGCCGAGCGCGAAACGTGGATCGCCACTCTCCCGATCGGGTACGCCGACGGCATCCGCCGCGCGCTCTCGGGCAACTGCGACGTGCTGATCGCCGGCCGGCGCCACCCCCTGGCCGGAACCGTGAGCATGGACAACATCACCGTTGACCTCGGCCCCGAGACGACGGTCCAAGAAGGCGAGCCGGCGACGCTTATCGGCGCGCAGGGCGGCGTGCGGCAGACCGCGGAAGAGCTCGCCCGGCGGATCGGAACGATCAACTACGAGGTCCTCTGCGGGATCTCCCGGCGAGTGCCGCGGGCCTACCACCACGACGGGCAGGCGGGATGAACGAGCCGCCGGGATGAACGAGCCACCGCGAATGACGGAGCCGCCGGGGATGACCGCGGACCCGCTGCCCGCGCTCCGCGAGATCGCCGGCGAGGCCTGGTTGGTCGGCGGCGCGGTGCGCGATCGGCTGCTCGGGCGGCCGACGGCGGACTTCGACGTCGCGGTCGGGGGCGAGCCGCGGCGGGTTGCCCGCGCGCTGGCGCGGGCAACCCGGGCGCACCCGTTCGCGCTCTCCGAGGGGTTCGGGGGGTGGCGGGTGGTGGCGCACGACCACCGCTGGCAGGTCGACGTCCTGCCGGTCGCCGGCGGGGCGATCGAGGCCGACCTGGCCAACCGCGACTTCACCGTGAACGCGATCGCGGAGCCACTTCACGGCGGCCGGTACATCGACCCGTTCGGCGGCGTGCAGGATCTCCGGCACCGGCGGCTCCGGATGGTGGCGTCCCAGGTGTTCGCCGCCGATCCGCTGCGCACGCTGAGACTGGCGCGACTGGCCTGCGAGCTCGACTTCGAGATCGATGCCGCGACGGCCGCCGCCGCCCGGGCCGGCGCCCCGGCGCTGGCGGAAGTAGCCGCCGAGCGGGTGTTCACGGAGCTGAAGCGGATCGTGGCCTGTGACCGGCCGCTGCGCGGCCTCGACCTCCTGGATGCGCTGCGCGCCACCGATGTCGTGCTACCCGAGCTGAGCGCGCTGCGCGGGGTCGAGCAAAGCCAATTCCATCACCTCGATGTGCACGACCACACTCGCCTGGTGCTGGCCGAGACGCTCGCGCTCGAGCGCGACCCCGGCCACCGGTTCGGCGAGCACGGCGAGGCGGTCTCGGAGCTCCTGGCCGAACCGCTGGCCAACGACCTCACGCGCGGGCAGGCGCTGCGCATCGGCGCGCTGCTGCACGACATCGCCAAGCCCCAGACGCGCGCCGTCACGCCGGAGGGAAGGGTCACCTTCCTCGGCCACGACGTCGCCGGCGCCGAGCTGGCGGGCGCGGTGCTCGGCCGCCTGCGAGCCAGCCAGCGCCTGGCCGTGCACGTCGCCGCGCTGGTTCGCCACCACCTGGAGCTCGGCTTCCTCGTGCCAGAAATGCCCCTGGGTCGCCGCCCGATCTACCGCTACCTGCGTGACTGCGATCCGGTGCAGGTCGACGTCACGGTGCTGAGCGTCGCCGATCGCCTGGCCACGCGCGGGCGAGGCTCCGAACGGGCGATCGCCCGTCACCTCGAGCTCGCCCGCCAGATGCTCGCTGAGGCGCTGCGCTGGCGACGCGCGCGCCCGGCGCCGCCGGTCCGGGGACACGAGCTGGCGCGCGCGCTTCGCCTCGCGCCCGGTCCCGACCTGGGGTGGATGCTCGCCGAGCTCGAGGAGGCGAGCTTCGCCGGTGAGATCGCCTCCCGCGACGAGGCGCTCGCGCGGGCACGCGAGCTGATCAGCAGCCGCCGGGCCGCCGATCGATAGGCTGCGCTGCCGTGAGCGATCAAGACTGCATCTTCTGCCAGATAGTCGCCGGCGAGCTCCCCAGCCAGCGAGTCGACGAGGACGAGCGCACGCTGGCGTTCATGGACATCAGCCCGGCCACCCGCGGGCACGCGCTGGTCGTCCCCCGCCGCCACGCGCGTGACCTGTTCGAGATCTCCGCCGAGGACCTCCAGGCCACGGTGCTGGCCGCCCAGCGCCTGGCCCGCCGTGTTCACGAACGCCTGGGCGCCGAGGGCGTCAACCTGCTGAACTCGCGCGGCCAGGTGGCCTGGCAGACGGTCTTCCACTTCCACGTCCACGTCATCCCGCGGTACCACAACGACCCCCTGCGGCTGCCGTGGACGCCCGCGCCCGGCGATCCCGACGAGATCGCCGCCACCGCCGATCTCCTGCGATGAGCGGCTCGGGGCGGGTGCGGCTCGAGCTTGACGACGGCCTCGCGGTCGTCACCTTCGCTTCGCCGCCGCTCAATCTCTACGACGAGGCACTCGCGCGCGCGCTGCCCGAGATCGTCGGCGAGCTCGAGCGCTCGCGGCCGCGGGCGGTGCTGTTCCGGGCCGAGGGGCGGGTGGTCAGCGGCGGCGTCGACGTGTCGCTGTTCGCCGCCGTGGAGAGCGCGGCCGCGGCCGTCCGGCTGTTGGACGAGCTGGTGGACATCGCGCGCCGGGTGGACGCGCTGCCGTGTCCGACGGTGTTCGCCGCCCATGCCCTGTGCCTGACCTGGGCATTCGAGCTCGCGCTCGCCTGCGACCTGATCGTAGCCGCGCGGCGGGCGACCTTCGGGCTCGTCGAGCGCGTGATCGGCCTGACCCCGGCGATGGGCGGCACCCAGCGCCTGGCTGAGCGCGCCGGCAGCGGACGGGCGCGGGAGCTCGTGATGACCGGCCGGCGCTATGACGCCGCCACGCTCGAGCGCTGGAACGTGGTCAACTGGGTGCTCGCCGATGAGGGGTTCGACGCCGCCGCGCGGGGGCTCGCGCGCGAGCTCGCCCAAGGACCGACGCTCGCGCATGCTGCGACCAAGGAGGTGGTGCGCGCCTACCGGGAGGGCGGCGTCGATCTCGCCGACGAGCGAGTCGGCCAAATCGCCGGCCGGCTGTTCGACACTGAAGACCTCCGGGACGCGGTGCGCTCGTTCCTCGATCACGGTCCCGGGCACGCGCAGTTCCGAGCACGTTGAGTTAGGTGTGGGCAGAGATCCTTACGCCTGGGTTCCCTGCTACTTTTCCCGCGTCTGATCGGGGCGCCTCGGGACCAACCCGCCCGGGTGTTCGAAAGCGTTGGGATCGAGGGGAGTTATGGCAACGGGTACGGTCAAGTGGTTCAGCGACGACAAGGGCTTCGGCTTCATCACCCCGGACGATGGGGGTCGGGACCTGTTCGTGCATTTCAGCGGCATCAACGGCGACGGGTATCGCTCGCTGGCTGAGGGCGCCAAGGTCACCTACGAAGAGGAAGCGGGGCCGAAGGGCCCGAAGGCCGTAAACGTCACCAAGCTGTAGCCCGGCTGTCGACGGCTGGGAACTCGGCGCGCGAGCGCCACACGCGCGCGAGCGCCACACTCGCGCGAGCGCCACACGCGCGCGAGCGCCACACGCGCCGGCGCCGCCGCCACGGTCGCCGTCCGCGACTACTGCTGCGCCGGCGTGTTCAATCACCGGTATGAGACGACTTTTCTGGATCACGGCAGCGGCGATCGGGATGTGCGCGGCCGCAGGCCCGGCCTCCGCGTCCGCCGCCGTCGTCGAGCTCGGGGCGACGGCCTCGCCGGTTCTCGCGCCAGCGTGTCCGAAGAACGTCTCCCCGGCCAACTGCACGATCATCCTCACGCAGTCGACCGCGCTCGAGACGGTGCGCGACGGCATCGCCTCGCCGACGGTGGTCAAGCAGGCCGGCCAGATCGTCGCCTTCACCGTCGGCCTCTCGGCGCTCTCGAGCAACCGGACCACCTCCAGGACCGACATCCACTATCTCGACCAGACCTACGGCGGCACGACCCGCGCCGCCGTCACCGTCCTGCGGCGAACCGGCGCCGCCAGCCTGCGGCGGTGGACGGTGATCGCCGAGAGCCCGATGATCCACCTGCAGCCCTACCTCGGCCAAGTGGTCCAGATTCCCCTTGCCACCAC
The DNA here is from genome assembly GCA_019240655.1 of Solirubrobacterales bacterium. GTDB lineage: Bacteria > Actinomycetota > Thermoleophilia > Solirubrobacterales > Solirubrobacteraceae > Palsa-465. Next base: position 2,851 of record JAFAXX010000013.1, on the reverse strand, counting down.
CCTTCCCGTGCTGCCGGGCGACACGATCGCGCTGACCACCTCGACTTGGGTGCCGGTGCTGTCGATCGACGTCTCGCGCACCAGATTCGCCTATCGCCAGAGTCGCAGCAGCAACTGCAACAACCCGGCGACCACCAGCCAGGCGCAGCTGCGTCCCGGCGTGAGCACCCAATACGTCTGCAACTACCCCGGCACGCGGGTCGAGTATTCGGCCACCGAGGTCACGAGTCCGGTGGCGCTCGACCCGATCCACGTCGCCTTCCGGCCCGCGGCGGGCGTCCGGTCCAGCACTCTGCGCGCCGCGCATGTCCCCGACGCGCGGCCGGCGCCGAGCGGCGGCGCCGCTGTGGCGCGCTGAGGCTGCCCGCTTCGACCAATGGCCTGCGGCGCTCAGCAGGCGCCGGGGTTCTGGCGGCAGAACGCCGACGTCAGCCCGGCGCCGCCGCTGCTCCCGCCCGCGCCTGACGTCCCCGCGCCGCCGGAGGCGCTGGCCCCGCCGGTGCCGGCGGTTGAGCTCGCCCCGGCACTCGTGGTCGGCGACGTGGTGGTCGAGGTAGTCGTGGGGGCCGCGGTCGTCGTGGGGGTTGAGGTGGTCCTGGGGGTCGAGCTGGTGAGGGAGTCCGTCGAGGTGGTCGCGGTACCGGTCGAGCCGGTGGTATCGGGGGTGGAGGAGCTCGCGCTCGCCGCGGTGGCCGGCGACGCGGCGGTGGAGGAGGTCGGGACGGTGAACGGCGGGGCGCCGGCGCTGTTGGCGGTGCTGGAGCCGCCGCCGCCACAGCCGCCGAGGGCGACGGCGAGGCCGAAGCTCGAGATGAGCGCAGCCGCGCCAGTCCGGAGATGAAGACCTCGGAGCACCGAAGAGACGATCAGTCCGGCAGGGGATCCATACGGCGCCCGCAGTTCGGGCAGTCGTTCAGATCCTTCTGGGCGAGCTCGTCGCACCAGTTGCAGAAGCGGAGGTTCTCGATCGACCACGGGAGCTCGGAGGCCGTGGGCGCCAGCGGCAGGAGCATCCCCACCACCTCGAGCTCCTCGCCTGTCTCTCGATCCTCGTACACACGCCCCGGCTCGGCCTCGATGATGACCTCGCGGCCGGTCGAGGGCGCCCGCATGCGGTACCTCTGGCGTAACCTCATGCGGGCTGATCCTACCAGCGGCCCCGGCGTGAGGCACCGGCGCCGCGCGCTCGGATAGAGTGGCCTTCGGGTATGGAGAAGCCCTTTTCACGCTTCGAGCGCCGGGTGGCGGCTCTGGCTGCCGGCGCGCTGGCGCTGCTCGCGCTCGGGGGGTGCACGCTCAAGCACCCGACCGCCAACCTGGTCGAGGGCAAGCAGCTGTTCGTCCAGAAGTGCGGGGCGTGCCACACGCTCGCGCACGCCGCCACGCAGGGCCAGGTGGGCCCCAATCTCGACGACGCGTTCCGGCAGGACCGCGCCGACGGGGTGAAGAGCACGTCGATCCAAGGGCTCATCAGCTACTGGATCGAGTATCCGAACCTCCAGGGCGTGATGCCGGCGAAGCTGTTCACGGGCCAGAGCGCGCAGAACGTGGCCGCCTACGTCGCCCAGGTCGCCGCGATCCCCGGTCAGGACACCGGCGCGCTGGGCACGGCGGTCGAGAGCGCAGCCCAGAAGCCGGCGTCCGAGAAGAACGGGACGGTCGAGATCGACGCCGACCCGACCGGTCAGCTGAAGTTCCTCGCCTCGAGCGCGAGCGCGACCGCCGGCAGGGTCACGCTGCGAATGAGCAACAAGTCCTCGGTGCCGCACGACATCGCGGTCACCGGCGGGGGCGTGAACGACGTCGGGCCGGTCGTCTCGAACGGTGGCGTCTCGTCCGTCACGGTCGCGCTCAGGCCCGGGACCTACACCTTCTTCTGCTCGGTGGACGGCCACGAGGCCGCCGGGATGAAGGGCACGCTCACGGTCAAGTAGGGCGCGGCTACGTCGCCGCAGCCTGCGAGCGCAGTCGCTCCCAGAGTTCCTCGCCGCGGCCGGCGGCCACCGCCCGAGCGGCGCGCCGCTCGTCCAGCTCCATGCCCTGGGCGGCGGCGTAGTCGAGCAGGCGCTGGCGCTCGTCGGCCTCGCGCGCGACCTTGAGGAACAGCCAGCAGAAGAGCCCGAGGGTCAGGAGGCTCTCCTCGACCATCATCACGCTCGCGGCGGCGATCTGGTCGGCCACCGCGCCGATGTGCCAATGGGCGTCGCCGGCGCGATAGATCGGGTACCAGACGCTGCCGCTGAACAGCATCGCGTTGGCCAGCACGGTGCCGGCGAGGCGAACGACGATGATGTAGATGAGGCGGGCGGCGTTGCCGAACCACGCCGGCTTCGGCAGGGGCCCGAGAAGCCCCATCCACATCGCGGTGCCGAAGGCGAGGAAGGTGATGTGCTGCAGGGCGTGGATCGCGTCGTGGCGAAGCGCCGCCTGGTAGAGGACCGGCAGGTGCCAGACGTAGAAGTTCACCATCCATACGAGCACCGCGACCACCGGGTGGGCGAGAAGGCGCAGGCGGGCGATGACCGGACGGCGAAGCAGCGGCGCCAGCAGCGGGCCGGTCAAGCCGAGCACGATCAGCAGGGCGGCGACATCGCCGATCAAGAGGTGCTCGGCCATGTGCGCCACCAGCAGCTGGTCTGAGAGCGTGTCGACCGGCGGGCTGAGCGAGATCGCCAGGACGACCAGGCCGGCCGCGAAGCACGCGCGACGCCAGCCGGGGACGGGCCGGCCCTCGCGTGCCAGCGCTCGTGTGCGGCTCCGGTAGGGGAGCCAGCACAGCAGCACCACGATCGGGAGCGCGATCGCGCCAATCGGAGTTGCTGTGCCGTATTCGGTGGCGAGCATCGACTAC
>JAFAXX010000168.1 GCA_019240655.1 Solirubrobacterales bacterium | reverse complement strand
GCTGGCGGCGCGGTCGAGAAGGCGCCGCCGCGGGTCACGCCTCACATGTTCCGCCGGACCTACTTGACGTACCTCGCCTGGGCTGGGCGCCACCAGCGCTTCGCGATGGGTCAGGCCGGCCACAAGGACGCGAAGCTGACGCTCGAGGTCTACCAGCAGCCGCTGCCGTCGAAGCTCGACCAGCGCGTCGCCGAATGGCTGCGTTGAACGATCGACAGCTCCAGCCTGTAAAAGCGCGCCAACGGTCGGTTTGATACGACCAGCATTCGGCCGGATGCAGATTGCGTGTGCAGGCAGGCCGTTGGCGGTGCCGGAGTGCGGCTCGCGACGGGGGGCGCGCGGGCGTTCGCGGAGAGTGCTCGCGCGAGATCGGTGGCGACGGGAGGGGCTGCCGAGCCGGGCGGCGGCGGTGGCGGACGGCACGCACCGTGCGCGGGGGTACGCGGCTCGCGCCGATGCGATGGACTCGACCTGAGGCGGCAGCAGTCGTGTCAAGCACCGTCTCCGCGCGCCACATCTCGGAGACGAGCGTCTCCACGAGCTGCCGCGGGCTCAACGCCTCAAGCACCGAGTCGCGCTCGAACTGCTGCTCCTGCTCCATCATGAGGGCCATCGCCCGCTCGTAGATCGCCAGGATGAGCGCCTCGCGGCTGGACACGCGAGCGCAGATCGAGCCGATCGAGACGCCTGCTCTCTGGCTCACCTCCCGCAGGGTGAATCTCTCGAAGCCGCTGTCCTCGAGACGTCGAGCCCCGCCTGGAGCACGGGGCTTCGCCAGCGCGCCCGGAGAGATTCGAACTCCCGACCTTCGGTTCCGTAGACCGACGCTCTATCCAGCTGAGCTACGGGCGCTTCGGGCTCGATTCTAGCCCCGCGGCCACAGCGGCGCCGGTCGTCCGGCCCCCCGGCGCGGCACCGCCCCGCCACCCGAGGCTACGCCGGGAGGCGGGGATCACCCGCCGGCTGGGCGTCGTCGTACCTGGCCACGGTGAAGCCGATCATCATCGGCACGTGGATCGAGTAGACGACGAGCGACAGGGTGAGGACGATCAGCGGACCGCCGCTCAGGTGGTTGCGCAGGAAGACGTACTCGATCATCCCGCCGATCACCACGTAGGCGAGCATCGACCACTTCGCCACCGCGAAGAAGCGCGGCCACGGGAAGCCGCGGACCCGCGAGAGCGCGAACAAGTTGCCCGCCAGCAGCAGCGACGAGGCGACCAGCAGCGCCACCGCGGGCGCCAGGGGCACGGCGCGCGGCAGGTGGGAGGAGAGGTAGATGCCGCCGGCGACGATCAGCGCCAGCGAGACCATCGCGAGCTCGGTGACGGGCGGGAGCTTGCGCTCGCTCATCCGGACGCCAGTCTCGTCATGATCACCATCGTCGCCACCTGCATCACCCCGAGCACGCCGGCGGCGTAGATGAATCGCTTCATCAGCCGCTCGATCACCAACGGGTTCGGCCGGCGCTTCTTCAGCTCGACCAGGACCGCGATGTTGGCCGGCTCGAGCAGGCCGAGCGCGATCACGGACATCACGCCCACGACGATGAAGCTCGCCACCACCCAGCCGTGGTGGGGGTAGCTGGTGAGCACCGTGCCCTCCTTGACGCCCAGCTGCCAGCCGGCGGCGAGGGTCAGCGTCACCACCGCGGGCATGATCAGCACCATCTTCGGCATCAGCCGGGTGGTGAGCTCGACCCGCGCCGGGATCGACATCCGGCCGATGATCGGGCCCAGAACCAGTCCCAGGAAGAGGTCGACGATCGTCCAGGCGGCCCCACCGGCGACGTGCAGGAACATCAGCGGCCACAGCTGGTCGGCGGCAATCGCCGCGATCAGCAGCACCATCAGCACCGCCACGATCATGAGGCCCCGGCGCGGCACGATCTCGAATTCAGGGCGCTCGAGCGGCGCCGGAGCCGCCGCCTCGCGGTCTCGGGCGCGAGCGCTGATCGTGACGTCGACCATGCGGCGGATCCTAGGTCGATCGCGGCGGAAAAGCCAGACCGGCAAGCGGGAGAGCGGAGGGGGCGGGATTCGAACCCGCGGTCCGCTTTCACGGACTCTGGTTTTCAAGACCAGCGCATTCGACCGCTCTGCCACCCCTCCGGGCGCTGCGGGGTTCGATCGTAGCCGGGTGGCGCGCACGGGGTGTGCTGCGGCTTGCTCAGCGCGTACAGGTCGAGCACCGGTGTTACGGCGTCCGGGACCGAGCCTCTACACTCCCCCGGACCCAAGGGAGAGGTGGCCGAGTGGCTGAAGGCACTCGCCTGCTAAGCGAGTAAGGGGTTAACACTCCTTCGCGGGTTCGAATCCCGCCCTCTCCGCTGATCCCGCGCCGAGCTGCGCGGACGCTCGTGACCCCGCGACCCGCGCACGCTTGCAGTGCGGTTGCCTGCCGCAGTTCAGCCGCTCAGCGGTCGCGCGTCTTCAGCTGGGTGCCGAACACCCGGTCCCAAAACGGTGCGCTCACGCCGTAGCCGCGCTCGTGGTTCTGAAAGTGGTGGCGCATGTGCAGCTCACGCAAGGTCTTGCCGAGCGCGGTCTTCGGGCGGTGGTGATGCACGTGGTAGTGCAGCATGTCGTAGAACAGGTAGCCGCTGAGAAAGCCGGCGCCGAACAGGAAGAACGCCGGGCTGCCGAGCACCGCGTAGAACCCCCAGAGGAACAGCGCGGCCAGCGGCACGCTGAGCGACGGCGGCATCACCAGCCGCATCGGGTCGTTGGGGTGGTCGTGATGGACCCCGTGGATGATCCAATGCAGGCGGGCGCCGATGCCCTTTTCGGGCTCGAAGTGGAACACGATCCGGTGCAGCCAGTACTCGGTCAGCGTCCAGAACACATAGCCGCCGACGATCCACGCCGGCGCCGACCAGCCGGCCCCGTGAACGAACCCGAGCACGATCAGCGCGGTGATCGTCGGGCCGAACAGGATCGGCGGGACGCTGGGGTGAACCCGGGAGAGCTTGTCGAGCAGGTCGGACTCGAACATCCGCGGGGAGGCGCGGAGCACCTCGCTGCGGCTGAGGCCTTCGAGATCGTCTGCGCGTCGGACGGCCATCGTGCTTAAACCATACCTCCGGCGCCCGCCGTGGTAACACCGCTTGCAATGGCGGCGCCACAGCACAGCGGAGGCCCGCGTTGGTGGCAGGCCCGCCGCGCCCAGAACCTGAAGCCCGCGACCTATCGCTGTCCGCTCTGCGGGCGGCCGCTGCCCGCGCTGAGCGAGCACATGCTGCTGCTGCCCGAGGGCGACGCGAGCCGCCGCCGCCACGCCCACACCGACTGCGTGCTGGCGGCGCGGCGCGCCGGCCGGCTGCCTACCCGCGACGAGTGGCTGGCCACCCAGCCGCGCCCCCCGAGCGTCTGGCGGCGCCTGCTCCGCCGCGCGCGGTAGGGTCTCTAGCGATGGCGCATGAGCTGAAGCTCGGCCTGAACGTCGGCTACTGGGCCGGTGGGCCGCCGGCGGGCGCCGCCGAGGCGATCGCGGCGGCCGACGAGCTTGGCTTCGAGTCGATCTGGACGGCCGAGGCCTATGGCTCCGACGCGCTGATGCCGCTGGCCTGGTGGGGGGCGTCGACGCGCAACGTCAAGCTCGCCACGGGGATCGTGCAGATCTCGGCCCGCACCCCCGCCGCCACCGCGATGGCGGCGATGACGCTCGACTATCTCTCGAACGGCCGCTTGATCCTCGGCCTCGGGGTCTCGGGGCCGCAGGTGGTCGAGGGCTGGTACGGCCAATCGTTCGCCAAGCCGCTTGCCCGCATGCGCGAGTACATCGGCATCCTGCGCGACATCTGGGCCCGGCAGGGCCCGGTGACGAGCCAGGGTCCCCACTATCCGCTACCACTGCCCGACGGCACCGGGCTCGGCAAGCCGCTCAAGTCGAGCATCCGTCCCCTGCGCGAGGACATTCCGATCTACCTGGCCGCCGAGGGCCCGAAGAACATCGCGATGGCGGCGGAGCTCTGCGACGGGTGGCTGGCCATCTTCTACTCGCCCCACCACGACGACATGTACCGCGACGCGCTGGCCGAGGGATTCGCCCGGCCGGGCGCCCGCCACAGCGCGGAGGACTTCGAGGTAGCCGCCACGGTGCCGCTGATCGTCACCGACGACGTCGAGTCGGCCGCCGACGCGGTGCGGCCGATGTACGCGCTCTACTTCGGCGGGATGGGCGCGCGGTCGGCCAACTTCCACGCCAACGTGCCGATCCGGATGGGCTACGAGGCCGAGGTGCGAAAGATCCAAGACCTCTACCTCGAGGGCCACAAGGACGAGGCGGCCGCCGCGGTGCCGACGCGCCTGATCGAGCAGCTCACGCTGATCGGCTCAAGGGAGAAGATCCGCCACGACCTCGAGGCGTGGCGGGAGTCGATCGTCACCACGCTGCTGATCGGGGGCGGCGCGGAGTCGATCCGCACCGCCGCCGAGGTCGTGCTGGGCTAGGGGCCGCGCTGGCGCGCGGCGTCCAGCTGGATGACGCGCGGCCGGCCCGGCCGTGGTGAGGCCGGAGGCCGAGCGGGCCGTGCCGCGCGGCCGTGGCACCCCGTCCGGACGGGGTCGGATGGTCTCGCAGCCGGCCCGCTCGGCATCCAGCCTCGCCGGGACGGGCCGGCTGCGAGTCGTCCGGCTGGACGCCGGGCGAAGCCCGGCCCACTCAGGCGTCGTGGTACAGGGCGAATTCCCAGGGATGCGGGCGCATCCGGATCGCGTCGATCTCCGCCTCGCGCTTGTAGCGCACATACGCCTCGACCAGGCTGGGCGGGAAGACGTCGTCGACGCACAGGAACTCGTGGTCGGCTTCCAGCGCTTGGAGGCTCGCCTCGAGCGAGCCCGGCACCGTGCCGATGTCGGCCAGACGCTCAGCCGGCAGGTCGTAGATGTCGGCGTCGAGCGGCTCGCCGGGATCGAGCCTCCGGCGGATTCCGTCCAGGCCGGCCAGCATCAGCGCGCTGAACGCGAGGTACGGGTTGGCGGTCGGATCGGGCGAGCGGAACTCGACCCGCTTGGTCTTTGGCGCTTCGTGGTACATCGGCACGCGCACGCAGGCCGAGCGGTTGCGCGCCGAGTAGACGAGGTTGACCGGGGCTTCGTAGCCGGGGACCAGGCGCCGGTAGGAGTTGGTGGTGGGCGCGCAGAAGGCCAGGAGCGCCGACGCGTGCACCAGCAGCCCGCCGATGTAGTGGCGGGCCAGATCGCTCAGGTGGGCGTAGCCGTCGCCGTACATCAGCGGCTCCCCGTCCTTCCACAGCGATTGGTGCACGTGCATGCCCGAGCCGTTCTCCTCGAAGATCGGCTTCGGCATGAACGTGGCCGTCTTGCCCGCCTGGGCGGCGGCGTTCTTGACCACGTACTTGTAGATCATCATCTGGTCGGCCATCCGCAGCAGCGGCTGAAAGCGCATGTCGATCTCGCCCTGTCCGCCGGAGGAGACCTCGTGGTGGTGGAACTCGCAGCGGATCCCGAGGGTCTCCATCGTCGCCACCATCTCGCCCCGCAGGTTGGCCAGCGAATCGGCCGGCGGGACCGGGAAGTAGCCCTCCTTCTGGCGCAGCTTGTAGGCCAGGTTGGGGCCGGCGCCGGTCGGGCGCCCGGTGTTCCAGAAGCCCTCGCCGGAGTCGACCTCGTAGAACGCGCGGTGCTCGACCTGCTCGTAGGCGATGTGGTCGAAGACGAAGAACTCCGCCTCCGGGCCGAAGTACGCGACGTCGGCGATCCCCGACTCGACCAGATGGCGCTCGGCCTTCTGGGCCACGTAGCGGGGGTCGCGTCCGTACGGCTCGCCCAGCACCGGGTCGGCGACCGAGCAGATCAGCGACAGCGTCGGGCGCGTGTAGTAGGGATCGATGAACGCCGTGCCCGGATCGGGGATCAGCAGCATGTCCGACTCGTGGATCTCCTGAAAGCCCCGGATCGACGAGCCGTCGAAGCCGAGCCCGGCCTCGAAGTCGTCCGCCGCGAGGGCGCTGAGCGGCAGGGTCATGTGCTGCCAGGTGCCGGGCAGGTCGACGAACTTGAGGTCGACCATCTCAGCCCTCCGCTCGGTGGCGAACTCGAGCACCTCGGCGGGGGTCTGGGCCCCGGCCGCGGCCGCCGTCTGCTTGCTGTCGATGGTGGTGGTGGTTGTGTTCATTGCTCTCCTCCTCTGCGTCGCGAGGCCACACTACAGGCGCCGGGACCGGCGCCGCGCGGCCTCGAGGATCTGATGGGCCTTGAGCCCGAGGCTCAGCCGCTCTCGTCCTTCGGACTCGTAGGGCGAGAGGCCGGAGACTTCCTGGACCCGGGCCAGTCGGTAGCCCACGGTGTGGCGGTGCAGCCGCATCGCCTCCGCGGTCTCGGTCGTCGAGCCGTCGTGGAGCAAGAACGCCTCGAGCGTGGCCAGGAGCTCGGTGTCGTGCTCGGCGTCGTAGGCCTCGAGCGGGGAGATCGTCCCCGCGCGCAGCGCCGTGAGCTCCTCCGGCTTTCGCAGCAGCACGCCGATCAGCAGCCGGTAGGTCTCCTCCTGACCGGAGAGCGAGGCGGCGGCGATTGACTCGAGCTCGAGCAGGAGCTCCGCCTCGCACACCGCGTCGTGCAGCGCGCTCGGATCGCGGTGAAGCGCCGAGGTGGCAACGCGCATCCCTCGCTCGGTGAGCGCCGATGCGAGCTCGCCGGCCGGATCGCCGCCGTTGCCGCGTGTTGGCGGCACCAGCCCGAGCAGCCGGCCGCCGCCGAGCTCGGCCACCAGGGCGCTCCGCTCGCGGACCAGCTCCCCGGCCCGGCGCTCCAGGGCCGAGGTGCCGCCGGCGCCGCGGTCCGGGGCCGAGGCGCCGGCGGCTTCCCGCTCCGGGGCGGAGGCGCCGCCCGGCTCGGCGCAGATCGCCACCGCGCCCTCGCTGAGGTCGAAGCCGAGTCTCCGGGCGTGGCCGACGAGCGCCGTGACGTCCGCCGGGGGCCCGATCGAGAGCGCGCGAAGCAGGCCCCGGCGGGACTCGTCGGCGTCTCCGGCCCGGGCCTCGCGCATCAGCGCGGTTACCGCGGCGCCGGCGGCCGCCGCCTCGAGCCACGGCCGCGGACTCTCGCCGGCTGCCCGAGGCTGCGGACCGCCGCCGGGCTCGCCGGCCACGATCCCGATGACCTCAGAGCCGATTCGGATCGGCACGACGTCGGCCACGTGGGACGGAGCATCGCCGGCGTCGCCGCGGATCACCGCGACCGCGTAGCGGGTGATCTCGGCGAGGTGCTCGGGCTCGATCGCTCCGGGCGGAAACGCGACCGTCCGGCCGGACGCCGGCAGGGCGATCGCCACCGCGTGGCCGAGCGCCGCGGCGGCGGCGGCGGCGACGCTCTCGAGGTCGTCCCCGGTCACCGCGCCCGCGACGATGGTCATCGGGCTGGACCGGGAGGCGGCACTGGCCGCCTCCCGGTCGCCTTCCGGCGCTCGGTTGCTCTCAGGCCGTCGGGCGAGCTGCATCCGCGTAGCGCCGGTGCCGACCTCCCGCGCCCTGGCTCATGCGGTGGACGGCGCGGTCTCGCCGGGTGAGTGAGCCAGGCCGGGGATTCCTCCCGGGTATCCCAGCGAAGGCACGTCCGACGGGTACACCTCGTGGCCGTGCTCGGCGGTGTCGCCGATCTCCATGTTCTCCTCCGACATCCGCAGCGGAACGAACAGGCCCACCACCTTGAGCAGGATGAACGTCCCCACGCCCGAGAACACGATCACCCACAGCCCGGCGAACGCCTGCCACTTGAGCAGCGTCCAGTTGCCGTGCAGGACGCCGGCGGCCGAGACGCCCGCCACCTTCTGGCCGTTGGGGTACACGAACATGTTCGGGTCGGCGAAGATGCCCACGAGCAGGCCGCCGGAGAGGCCGGCCATGCCGTGGGTGTAGACCACGCCGAGGGTGTCGTCGACGTTGCGGAACGGCCGCAGGCGGCTCAGGTAGTTGAGCGCGAAGTAGACGATCGTCGAGGCGATCACGCCCATCGCCATCGCGCCCCAGCCGTTCACGTAGCCCGCCGCCGGGGTGATCGCCACGAGGCCGGTGATCATGCCGTTGACCCCCGCGATCAGGCTCGGCTTGCGGCCGGTCAGGTAATCCCAGGCCACCCAGACCAGGAATGCCACGGCGGTGCACAGGTTCGTGTTCAGCACCGCCGCTGCCGCCGAGGCGCCCGCGAAGTAAGGGTCGCCGCCGTTGAAGCCGTTCCACCCGAGCCACAGCAGGCCCGCCCCGACCGCCACCATCGCGACGTTGTTCGGGGCGTCGATCTCCCGGTCACGTTGCAGTCGCGGCCCGATCACCGCGGCGGCCACGAAGCCCGAGACGCCGGCCGAGAGGTGGATCACATAGCCGCCCGAGAAGTCGATCGCCCCCTTGTGGGCGAAGTAGCCGCCGCCCCAGATCAGGAACGCGTTGACCGTGTATATGAACGTGGTCCATAGGGCGACGAACGGGATCCAGGCCTTGAAGTTCACCCGCCCGAGCACCGAGCCGAGCATCAGGATCGGCGTGATCGCGGCGAACACGAACTGGAAGTAAGCCAGCGAGGACATCGGGAAGCGGAACGTCGGCATGCCACCGCTGAGCAGCGGGATGTTCGCCTGTCCCTGCTCCTCGGCGTGGCCGAGGATCGTCCCGGGCTTGCCGATGAACGTGGAGAAGAATCCGTGGCCTGAGCCGATCGGATGTCCGAAGCCCATCTTGAATGCCCAGAGGACCCAGACGATGAGCACGATCGCGAAGGCGGCGAAGGTCAGCATCATGCTGTTGATCGACCAGCGCTTTTGCATGACCCCGCCGTAGAGCACAACCAGTCCGGGAACGCTCATCAGCCCGACGAGCGTCGCCGCGGTCAGCTGCCAGGCGTTGTCGCCGGGACTGAGCCAGGTTGGATATGCGGGCAAGTCGTTTCTCCTTGTTGGGAGGGTCGGTCACCGCCGACCGTGTACGGCGGCATGGGCCGGCGGCCCGATTCGTGGCCGATGTTCGCCCTCCGGACGGGGACGGACCATGGCCTCGCGTCCAGCAAACCCGCACGGGCTCTCGACATTGGGATAACCATGGCCGCTGAGCAGGGAAAACGCCCGGGACGGGCGGACGGTCGCCGCTACAGCCGCAGCTCGCCGCCGTTCGGCACCACCACGACCGAGCCCTGCACCGAGTTCAGCCGCGAGCGGGTGAGCCCGCCTACCGCGATCCGCCCCGCGGGGGCGTTCGGTTGCGAACCGACGACGGTGAGGTCGGCCGGGCCGGCGGCCGAATCGACGACGGCGGCCCCGAGCCGGTCGGCCAACAAGTGCGCCGCCCGCTCGGCGTCGCCGGCGGTTCCGGCGTCGAATACGGCGATCGTCTCGATCCGCGTGTCCGGCCGCGTCCGCAGGCCTGCCGCCGCCACGGCCACCGGGACGGGGCCGCCCTCGAGCAGGCGCCAAGCGGTGGCGCCCGGGTCGGCGTGCCCCGGTGTGGTCCGGTAGTCCGAGCCGAACACGACGACCGCCGCTCCCTCGGCATCGGCCAGGGCCAGCAGTCCCTCCCCGGTCGAGCCACTGACCACGACGTGGCAGGGAATCGTCGGGTCCCCGAGCCAGGTGCGGCCGTGCTCGAGGCGCCGCTCGGCGTCGTGCTCGGCGATCTCCTCGCGGCGCGGATCGAACTCACGGCTGTGGCGGACGTAGGCCAGGGCCAGCGAGGCGCCCGAGCGCGCGAGGATCTGCCCGAGCGCCAGCGCGTCGTCGTCGTTGGGGGTGCCGTCGTAGGAGACGATCAGGTCGGTGCTCACTGCGGGCGGCAATGCTGCCCGAGTGCAACGCGGCGGGCATTGGCCATGCGGCCGACGATCCCGGCGGCGTCCTATCCACCTGGACGCGCGGGTGGATTTCTCTGGACGGGTGGAGGGATGGTCGGCGCCTGACGCGGATCAGAGCGCCGGTATGCGACGATCGGTGAGCAATGGAGCGCTTCGGTCCGGCCTTGAAGGCGCTGCTCGCCTTCGGGCTCGCGCTGCACCTTCACCACCACATCAAGGGACCTACGGTCGATTACGCCGGTCTGGCCGCGGCCGCCGCGGCCAGCTGGTTCGGCATTCCCGGCCCCGGCGAGCCGGTGCTGATCGCGCTCGGCATCTTCGCCGCCCGGCACAACTTCGACATCACCTCGGTCGTGGTGGTCGCTTTCCTCGGCGCTTCAGCGGGCGGTGTGATCGGGTGGCTGCTCGGCTTGCACTTCGGGCGGCGTCTGCTGACCGTCCGCGGGCCGTTCGAGCGCCTGCGCCTGAACGTGCTCGCGCGGGGCGACGACATCTTCCGGCGCCATCCGGTGCTGGGCATCCTCTTGACGCCCCCGGTGATGGCGGGAATCTACCGGGTGCCCACCGGCGTTTACCTGGCCACGAACTTCGCCGCCGCTGCGGTATGGGCGGCAGGGATCGGCTACGGCGCCTACCTCATCGGCCCACCGGTGGTCGACTTGGTCAACGACATGGGGTTGATCACCGGCATCGGCCTCGTAGTGCTGATCGCCGCGAGTGTCGCCGGGCAGCTCGTCCGCCGGCACCGCCGGCGCGGGCACGAGGCGACCCCGGCTGAGCGGTAGCGCTGACCGTCGTTGGTCGGCGAGAGCCCGCCTATCGGGGGGCCGGTGCCTGCACCGCCGATCGACCGGCCGGGTCCTGACTCTGCCCGAGCAGGCGCCTGACGTCCTCGTAGCAGCGCAGCCCCGAGGCATCGGGCCGGCGGGCGCCGCGCAGCCGGGCCCGCACCGCGGCGCGGTCCGCGGCGAGCAGCTCATGCAGCTGCGGGGCGCCGTCGCCGTCGTCGGTGTCGATGACCACGACGCTGCCCGGCCAGTTGTGCCGGAGGTAGCGGAGGTAGTCGCGAGCGCCGCCGCTTGGCGGCTCGTAGATCCACGACCCCGTATTCCAGAACCGCAGCTCCCGGCTCGCGTCACCCACCCGTACGCCGTCGAGCGGCTGGTGGGTGTGCGCGAACACGAACCAACGGGCCTCGCGGTCCCAGCCCAGGTTCCGGCATACCCGGCCGTACGCGTGAAGCGAGGCGATCACCGACGATCCCGGCGCGACGACCCGAGCCAGCATGTAGTCGGCCGCGGGCGGCTGCGGATCCGGGAGCCCCCGTAGCCGCCGCACGATTGAGCGACCGAGGCGATGGAGCTCGCGCTCGGGAGCGGCGACCGCCGCCGCGAAGCGAGCGATGCGACGCAGCTCGGCCTGGATCCGGCGCTCCGCCTCAGCGCCCTTGGGCAGCTGCGCCTGGACGTAGAGGAGCTCGGTCAGCGGGACCAGGGCCGCCTCGTAATCCTCGATCGACGGCGTGGCCTCTCGCCCCCCGGCCACGATCCGGATACCTCCTTGCAGCAGCCGATTCGGCACCGATCCTCGCACCTCGCCGTCGAGGTAGTGGCCGTGACTGAGCAGTGTGTCGCCGATCCGGTAGCGGGGATAGGCGATCTCGATCTCCGTCTCGGGCAGACGGCGACGAAGGAAGGCCTCGAAGTAGAACGCCGCGCGCCAGCGCTCCACGAGCTCCTCATCCGGCGCCCCGGTGGCGACGCGGAGCTCGATCAGCGACTCGAGCCGGCGCACGAGCACGTGATGATCGTGATTGCCCGCCAACCACACCAGGCGCTTGCCCGCCATGGTCTGTGCCAGCAGCTCCATGAAGCGCTCCGCGCGTGCAAACGCACGCTCGGTCCGGGCGAACAGCAGATCGACGAAGTCACCGAGCAGCACCGCGGCATCGGCTCGCTCCAACTCCGGCCGCAGGAGGTCGCACGCCCACGGGTGAGAGAGCAGATCGTCGCCGGTCCACGCACCGAGGTGCGTGTCGGAGAGGATCAGCCACCTCATCTCAGCCGCCTCGACGCCGACTCCGGCCCCACGTCTCGATGTTGAGTCGGCGCTCGACGTGCGGGCCCCGGCAACAGCGTCGGCACATCGCCATCGGCAGCGCTGCCGTCACGATGTGCCACTGGCATCGTCGTCTCCCCTCCACCCCGCGGCCGGTCCCCCATCGCGCGAAGATACCACCGCACCCGAAACCGGCAACCGCCGGTCAGAGCTGGGTGCCGGACCAGGAAATGTGCTGGAAGGGCACCCCCGGTGTGCCGACGTCGAGCTGGATCACGGCGTGTGGAAGCAGCGGGATCGCGCGCGGGGTGCCCGTCCACGGCCTTCCGTTGACGACGGCGGTGACCTTCCCGCTCGCGCCGGCGACTTGCCGCGCGTTCAGCGGCTGGTGCCACTCGTCGAAGAAATTGCCCAGCGTGTAGACCCGCTCGGTCGGCGATTCGACGTGGATGACGCCGTCCGGAGCGTGGGTGTGAAGCCAGTAGATGCACTGACCACCGGCAGCGACGGGGCCCTCGGTGGTCTCGACCGTGGCCGAGCCGGGAATCCCGATCCCGCCCGGCAGGGCGGTAGGCGTGCCATCCGCATAGACCGCGAGGTGCGCGTGGATGTGGTAGGCGAGCTGCTCGGTTGGTCCGCAGGTGATTCCGTCCACGGCGCCGGTTCCGGTGGTGTTCGGCGCGAGCGGCGGGCCGGCCTCGATCGGGATGCCCTCGAAGCCGATCTGGCTCGAGCTGCTCGCCGGGTTGTTGGGCGATGCCGGGGCCCCGGACTCGCCGGTATTGACGGTGCTCGAGCTTGCCTCGCTCGACGCGCTGCTGCTGCTCGACGCGCTGCCCCCGCACCCGGTCACGAGCGCGCAGGCGACGAGGGCGGTCAATATCGGGGATCGCCGCGGGATCATCATCGGCACGGTAGCGACGGCGGCTCGGCAGCGCAGCGGCGGTCAGATGAGCGGTTCTTCTCGGGCGTACGGCGACCGGTTCGCGTCAACTCGGAGGATCGCGTGAGGACGATCCGCTGTCTCCGGATTGCCAGAGGATCCACTAAGGTGCGCACATGTCCGGGACGCCGCTCGCCTTCTCGTTGCCGATGACCACCGGGCTGGAGCTTCCCGGGGAGAGAATCCGGGAGAACATCGGCGTTTGCTACGGCCTGGTCGTTCGCAGCATGGGCTTCACGGGCGGGGTCGCCGCATCCTTCCGGTCCCTGAAGCGAGGCGAGATCAAGGAGTACACGCAGCTGCTCGAGGACTCGCGCCGCCACGCGATCGACCGCATGGTCGAGAACGCCCAGTTGATGGGCGCCGACGCGATCGTCGCGGTCCGCTTCGACTCGTCGGAGATCGGTCAGCAGTTCACCGAGATCGTTGCCTACGGCACCGCGGTGAGGCTGGACCACGCCGCGTAGGGGCGGGGTGCGACTGAGCGACGCCGAGCGGGAGGCCCTCTTCGAGAAGCTTTCTCGCCACGCCGCCGAGGGCCGCCTCGAGATCGACGAGCTCGAGCGGCGCGTGGCCGTGATCGCCGCCGCCGTCACGCGCGAGGACGCGGCTGCGGCGTTGGCCGACCTGCCCCCGCTGGCACCGGTCCCGGCGGTGGGCGCGCCGGCGGAGGGACCGCGAAGCGGGTCGGGCTGGCGCCGCGGTCGCGGACATGGTCACGCCGCCGCGCCGGCGCCCGGCTGGCAGCCCACCGACGAGCGCTTCCGGGACCCCGGCTCGGGCGAGGTCATGCGCGTCTGGGTCGACCCAGGCGGGGCGCGCCACTACGTCGCCGACCGGTAGCGTCCTGAGCCACGTGGGCCTGGGCTTTCTACCCGGACGCTCACGGCAGAGCTAGGATCCGGTCCGTGGCCTCGGCCTCGGCACGCGTGCAGGACACGCTTTCGCGCGATGAGCTCGAGCTGATCGAGGCGTGGTGGCGCGCGGCCAACTACCTGTCAGTCGGCCAGATCTACCTGTTGGACAACCCGCTGCTGCACGAGCCGCTGAAGGTCGAGCACGTGAAGCCCCGGCTGCTCGGCCACTGGGGTACGACGCCCGGGCTCAACTTCATTTACGCGCACATGAACCGTGCCATCAAGGCGCGGGATCTGGACGCGATCTTCATCACCGGCCCTGGCCACGGCGGCCC
>JAFAXX010000163.1 GCA_019240655.1 Solirubrobacterales bacterium | reverse complement strand
GACGCCGCCCGGAAGCGCGAAGCAGTCGAACTCCTCGAGCACGTGGTCGGTGCCGTCGACGTTCAGGGTCATCGAGCCGCGCAGCACCAGGCCGAGTTGCTCGTGCGGATGGCTGTGACGCTTGACCACCGACTCGGGCTCGAGCTCGACGAGGTTGAGCATCGCCGCCTGGCCGAACAGCGCCCTGGCTGTGGCACCGTCGGCGAGGCGGTAGCCCGCCAGGCGCCGGAACGATGTGAACTGCGGCTCGATGCCGCGCAGTATGAGACCACCGCGGCGGCGACGCAACCGCCGCCGAGACCATCGCGGCGGCGACGCAACCGCCGCCGGCGCCCGGCGGCCGCGACGCAACCCCCGCCGGCGCCCGCCGCGTCAGCTGAAGACGATCGCCCGGCGCGGCCGGGACGGCCGCTCGGCGGCGGCCGCCGCCGCGGCGAACGCCTGCGCCGCCGGGGAGAAGTGCGTGCGCGCGTAGGCCGCCAGTTCGCGCACGACGGGCTGGTGCAGGTGCCGGATCGTCCCGGCGAGGTGCTCGGGAACGATGTCGAGCGGGACCAGGGCGACGCCCAGGCCTGAGGCGGCGAGGCGCACGACCGCCTCCGCCTGGGCCGTGCGCATGCCGGCGCGCGGAATGAAGCCGGCGTGCGCGCAAGCGAACATGACCACGTCGTCGAGGCCGTGGCCGGGCTCGTAGAGGACCCACTCACGGTCGGCGAGGTGGCGCAGGTGAACCGGTCCGGAGTCGGCGGCGAGCGGGTCGGACTCGGCCAGGACGACGACGAACTCCTCCCAGCCCAGGCCCAGTATCTCCCCGCTCCATCCCGCCGGGCGGGGGCCGACGGCGAGGTCCGAAAGCCCGGCCTGGATGGATTCGTTCAGGCGGTCGCGATGGGTGTACTCGCGCAGCCAGATCCGCACGCCGGGATGGCGCCGGCGGAACTCGCCGACCAGCGCGGGCAGCACGCCGACCGCCAGCGAGCGGACGGTGGCGATCTCGAGCTCGCCGCCCTCGAGCGCGTCGACCTGGCGGACGGCGAGGCGCGCGCGCTCCGAGGCGGCGAGCATCGCGCGGGCCTCCGGCAGGAACTCGCGTCCGGCCGCCGTCAGCCTCACCCCGCGCGGGGTCCGCTCGAGCAGCCTCGCGCCGACGTCGCGCTCGAGCGCCTGCACCTGCTGCGAGAGAGACGGCTGCGATATGCGCAGCCGCCCCGCGGCCAGGGTGAACGACGCCTCATCGGCGACGGCCACGAAGTAGGACACCTGGCGGAGCGTCACGAAACTTGAAAGGTATAGGTAAAGACCTATCGATGCGATGGCTAAGGCGTCTTTGCCCTAAGCGCGACGGGGCGGTAGCTTGGCCCCGGCAGATGGACGACCGATGCTGGAGAGGGTGCGCAGGACGCCGGAGAGGGCGGGGCGACGCGGCCCCCGGCGCGGACGCGCGGTGAGCGCACGCCAGGAGTATCGCGCTCCGGGCCTGCCAGAGCCGATCAGCCACTACACCGACGCGGTGCGGGCCGGCGGGCTGGTGTTCGTCTCGGGCTGCGTCCCGGTGGACTCGGACGGTCGCCTGGTCGGCGGCGAGGACGTGGTCGCTCAGGCGCGCCAGGTGTTCACCAACCTCGCCCGCGTGCTGGCGGCGGCCGGGACGGGCTTCGCCGACGTCGCCAAGGTCACGGTGTACCTGACCGACATCGAGGACCGCCCGCGGATCAATCCCGTCCGCCAGGAAGTCTTCGGCGCCGCCCGCCCGGCCAGCACCCTGGTCGAGGTGAGCCGCCTGGCCGTACCGGGGGCGCGCCTGGAGATCGACGCCGTCGCGGTGGCGCCCGGGAGCTAGGCGTGCGGGCGATCCGCCTCAACCACGTGGCGATCTGCGCCCCGGACCTCGAAGCGTCGGTGGCGTTCTACTGCGAGCTCTTCGGGATGGAGCGGGTCCCGGCGCCACGCTTCCCCAGTCAGCCGGTGGCGTGGCTGCGCATCGGCGCTCAGCAGCTCCACCTGTTCGAGCGCGTGGGTGCCCCCACCTACCACCACTTCGCGATCGACGTGGACGACTTCGAGGCGGCCTACCTGAAGGTGCACGAGCTCGAGATCCGCGACGACGACACGTTCATGGGCGGCGTCTTCGAGCTTCCAGGCGGCGAGGTCCAGATGTACCTGCGCGACCCGGCCGGGAACCTGATCGAGGTGAACTGGCCGGACGTCTCGACTCTGGACCGCGGCGTGGTGACCGACATCGTCAGGCTGGACCATCTGGTCCCCCAGGATGCCACCGCGCAATCGGCGCGGCTGTACCCGGTGTCTCACGACGCGCTCAAAAGTGAACGGTTAGGCAAGGGTTAGGAGGGTCAGGCACGCGGCGGGCGCTATTGCTTGCCGCCTGAAGGTCGGTTATGTTCGAGCGCGTATCGCCAACAAGGAGGAGCGAGGGACAGTGAGCGTCGCCGTGGGGCGCACGTCGCCGCGGGCACAGCTGGGGACGCAGGCGCCCCGGATAATCCTTGGCATTCTCGGCCTGGTCGTCGTCGTATGGCTGGCGATCAAGGCCAGCCAGGGCGGCACCACGTTCATCCAGGTCACCCTGAATGGGATCACGACCGCGGCGCTGTATTTCGTGGTGGCCGCGGGGTTCACGTTGATCTTCGGGCTGATGCGCGTTGTCAACATGGCGCATGGCTCGCTGTACCTGTTCGGAGGCTACGTCGCCTATATCGCGCAGACGCACTGGTTCGGCGGCGGGGGCTCGCAGTTCTCGCTGGGCGGCGCGAGCACCACGAGCATCGCCGGCTTCTTCGTGCCGCTGGCGTTCGCGACGTTGGTGATCGGGCTCGTCGGGCTGGGGATCCAGCAGCTCCTGCTGCGCTGGAACCAGGGCCAGGACCTCCGTCAGGCGCTGATCACGATCGCGGTGTCGGTGATCTTCGCCGATCAAATGGTCGCGCACTACGGCGGCATCGTGCAGAGCATCCAGCAGCCGACGAGCTGGCCGAACAGCATCACGATCGGCGCTCTGCGCTACGGGTTCTTCCGCATCACGGTCGTGCTCGGCTCGGCGATCGTAATCGGTGTGCTGCTGTACCTGCTGTTCAAGCACACGCGCTTCGGCATGACGATCCGCGCCGGCGTCGACGACCGGGCGATGCTCTCGGCGCTTGGCGTCAACGTGCAGCTCGTGTTCGCGGGGGCGTTCTTCCTCGGCGCGATGCTGGCCGGCTTCGGCGGCGTGCTCGGCGGGACGATGATCTCGGTGGGGCCGGGGCTGGACACGCAGTTCCTGCTCGACGCCTTGATCGTGGTGATCATCGGCGGCATGGGGAGCCTGGTCGGAGCGGCCATCGGGGCGCTGCTGCTCGGCCTGGTGCAGTCCTACTCGGCCATCTACCTCCACTTCGGCTCGCTGGACCTGAGCAACTACGGCGTGATGACGTCGTTCATCCTGGTTATCGCCGTACTGGCGGTGCGCCCGCTCGGCCTGTTCGGCAGAGCGGCATGAGCACGGTGGCGAACACCCCGACGAGATCCTGGCCGCCGCGCGGAGCGGCGCTGCTCGGCTGGGCGGTGCTGGCCGCCGTCGGGGTCGTGCTGCTGCTCGCGCCGTTGATCTTCGATCTGTTCTGGCTCAGCCAGATCCTCACGCAGGCACTGTGGCTCGGGATCGCCGCGGTCAGCCTGACCTTCCTCTACCGCTACGGGGGGATGACGTCGCTGGCCCAGGTGGCGATCTACGGCATCGCCGGCTTCGCGATGGGCAATGTCGTGCACACGATCAACAGCGAGGGCGGGCTCAACCTCGGCTGGACGCCGTGGTTGGGGGTCGTGTTCGGGATCGTGGTGGCGGTGCTCCTAGGCTTGCTGTTCGGCGCGATCGCCTCCCGCAGCTACGGGATCTACTTCCTGATGATCACGCTGGCGCTGTCGCTGTTCGTGTTCTACTTCTTCGGGCAGGTCACCCAGCTGAGCGGGTTCGGCGGCATCCGCAGCGTCTCGCGACCGGGGTACCTCGGGGATCCGATCACTCACCCCTCGCCGCTGTATTACACCTGCTTGGGCTGCTCGGTGGCGGTGTACCTGTTGCTGCGCTACATGGTCCGCACACCGTTCGGGATCGCGCTGCAGGGTATCCGCGACGATCCCGGACGGATGAGCTCGCTCGGCTACCACGTGGCCCTGCACCGAGCGCTGGCCTTCGCGCTGGGAGCGTTCGTGGCCTCGATCGCCGGCGTCCTCTCGGTGTGGTTCAACACCCAGATCTCGCCCGGGTCGATCAACATCCAACAGACGATCGCAGTGCTGATCATCGCGGTGATCGGCGGGCTGTCGCGGCTCGAGGGGGCATGGATCGGTGCGCTCGCGTACGCGCTGATCGACTACTACGCCCGGCAGCACACCCCGACGCTCGGGCTGTGGCTGAATCCCGGCCGGTTCGCCACGATCATCGGAGTCGTGTTCCTGCTGATCGTTCTGCTCTCACCCGACGGGTTGATCGGCATCGGCACCAGGGTGTGGGCGCTGGTCACGCGGCGCGGACGCGAGGCGGAGCCGGGCACGGCGGCGGCTGCACCCACGGCCGAGGCGACGCTGGAGAAAGCCGGAACCATGGCGACCGGCGGGCCGCCGAGCTCAGGCCGGCAGGAGGCATGAGTGCGATGCGGAAATGGACATCCCAGTCCCAGAAACGAAGACGTCGCTGAGGAGGTGACGAGGTTGGAGAGACTC
The DNA here is from genome assembly GCA_019240655.1 of Solirubrobacterales bacterium. Taxonomy (GTDB): domain Bacteria; phylum Actinomycetota; class Thermoleophilia; order Solirubrobacterales; family Solirubrobacteraceae; genus Palsa-465. Next base: position 5,489 of record JAFAXX010000163.1, on the reverse strand, counting down.
AGGAGATTGCCGAGAGGTCGGCTCGCCGTCATACCGGCGGTGGCCTTGTGCGCGCTGTGGATCGCGGCGTGCGGCAGCAGCAGCAGCAGCACCACTAAGAGCGCCGCCGCGAGCGGCACGACCACAAGCTCCAGCGGATCGAAGAGCGCTCCGGCAAACGCGCTCAAGATCGGCATCCTGTCGGACTGTCAGGGCGATTTCGGCGCCTGGTACAACTCGGACATCGGCGGCGCGCAGGCGTACTTCATCGCCCACAACGGCGCCAAGGCCAAGGGGCCGGTGCCAAGCGACGGCATCACCGGCGGCACGATCGCGGGCCATCCGATCGACATCGTCGGCTACGGCTGCGCGAATGACACGGCGGCGAGTGCCCTGTCCGAGGTCCGTCGCCTGACCGAGCAGGATGGAGCGCAGGTCGTAATCGGCCCGCTGTCCGGCGACGAGGGAATCGCGGTCGCCAACTACTCCAAGACCCAGCCGGGGAAGACGTTCATCAACGGGACCTCCGGAGCCCAGGACACGACGCTCAAGGTCCGCTCGCCGAACTTCTTCCGCTACAACGGCGACGGTGCGCAGTGGAGCGCCGGCGTCGGCGACTATGCGTACAAGAAGCTCGGGTGGCGGAATGCCGTCGTGGTGATGGACGACTATGCGTTCGGTTGGACGTCGGCGGCCGGCTTCATCGCCGACTTCTGCGCCGACGGCGGCACGGTCACCCGGGTCTACCCGCCGCTCGGCACCACCGACTACTCGTCCTACATCTCGCAGATCCCGCAGAAGTACGACGGCCTGTTCAGCGCCGTCGGCGGCGCGGGCCTGCTCGACTTCCTCAAGCAGTACGTCCAGGCGCGAGGCAACTTCAAGAAGAACACGCTCGCGGGCAACATCTTCCTGGGCGACCCGGCCACGATCGCGGCGGTGCACGCGAGCGATGCCGGAGCAGTCGAAGGCACCTCGACGAATGAGGACACGACCTCGCCGAACGCGTCGGCCTATATCGCCGCGCTGAAGAAGGCGTACCCGGCGAAGACCAACTCGCTGCCGGCGCCGGGCACGCTCGCGGGGCTGGCCTCGAGCGTGTTCACGGTCAACTACTACGTCGCGGCGTGGGCGCTCGACAAGGCGCTCACGGCAGTCCACGGCGACCTCTCGAACGGGCAGGCGGCGCTGCACGCGGCGCTGGCCAAGACAGCGCTGCCCGATGCACCGTACGGGCCGGTCACGCTGGACGAGAACCGCCAGGCGATCATCACCAACTACATCGCCCAGGTCAGCGGAACCGGTGTCCGCACGATCTACAAGGTGCCGGGCGTCACGCAGACGTTCGGTGGCACGTTCAGCCCGACGACGCCGTCGCCCGGCCGCGGCCAGCCGGTGTGCCAGAAGCGATCCCTGCCTTGGCAGGGCAAGGAGCAAGCGGTCAGCTTCCACTGACCGACGCACGGAAGTGGCAGTAGCGGCACAGTCAGCCGAGAGCGCCGAGCCGATCCTCCGCCTTCGGGGGGTCGGCCGGCGCTTCGGCGGGCTCCGTGCCGTTGACGGCGTGGACCTCCAGATCCGGCGCGGGGACCGGCGGGCGATCCTCGGCCCCAACGGCGCCGGCAAGACGACGCTGTTCAACGTGATCGCAGGGGAGTTCCCGCCCACCGACGGGACGATCGACCTGTTCGGGACCGACGTGACCCATAGCCCGGCCCGGCACCGGGCGAAGATGGGCCTCGCCCGCACCTATCAGCAGTCACGCGTGCTGCTCGGCCTGTCGGTGGAGGACAACATCTACCTGGCGGCGCTGGGCGTCCGCACCGGCCACACCTTCCCATTTCGCTCGCGCAAGCGCGATGCGCCCCTGCGCGCCCGGGCGCGTGAGGCCGCGCGCGAGGTGGGGCTCGAGCGCCGGGTCGGCGCGATGGTGTCCGAGCTCTCCCACGGGGAGCGCCGACAGCTGTCCATCGGCATGGCGCGGGTCGCGCAACCACAGCTGATGATGCTCGATGAGCCGGCGGCCGGCCTTTCCCGCGCCGAGCGCGTCACGCTCACCGAGCTGCTGCTCGCGCTGCCGGAGGACGTCACGCTGCTGCTCATCGAGCACGACATGGACGTCGCGCTGCGAGTCGCCAACTGGGTCACGATGATGCACGACGGCCGCGTGATCGTCGAGGGCACGCCCGCCGAGATCCGCGCCAACGAGACCGTGCACGAGCTCTACCTCGGAAAGCGTCATTACGGTGACTGACGCCGACCTGCTCGAGGTCCAGGACCTCCACGGTTACTACGGCCCCGCCCACGTGCTCCATGGGGTGAGCTTCACCGTGGGAGAGAGGCCGGTGTCGATCATCGGCCGCAACGGCATGGGAAAGACCACCCTGTGCCACGCGATCATGGGCATCCCCCCGGCCACCCTCAGCGGCTCGATCCGGTTCGCCGGCCTCGAGCTCCTCGGCAAGCCTTCATACAGGATCTCCCGCGCGGGCATCTCGCTCGTGCCCCAGGGCCGGCGCCTGTTCGGGTCGCTGACCGTCGATGAGCACCTGCGGATGGTTGGTCGCGGCAAGGGCAACGCGCAATGGAACGCCAACCGCATCTACGAGCTGTTCCCGCGGCTGGCCGAGCGCAAGCGCAACGACGCCACCCAGCTGTCAGGCGGCGAACAGCAGATGCTGGCGATCGGCCGGGCGCTGCTCGTGCATCCCGAGCTGCTGATCATGGATGAGCCGTCCGAAGGCCTGGCGCCGCGGATCGTCGACGAGCTCGTCGAGACGATCCTCCGGCTCGCCGACGAGGGCGTCCGGATTCTGCTGGTCGAGCAGAACCTCGGCGTGGCCACGTCGATCGCCGAGCGCCATCTGGTGATGGTCGCCGGCGAGATCGCCACCGAGCTCAGCTCATACCAGCTGGCCTCCGATCCCGAGCTCCAGCGGCGCTACCTCGGCGTCGAGCCGCTGAGCGAGTAGGCGGTCAACCGTGACCCAGCTTCCGCGCGCGACGGGGCGTGGAGAGTGCGGGGACCTGGGCGATCACTCCGGCGGCCCGTAGCGGCGCTCCCAGGCCAGCGCGGCCGCGAACATCGGCTCCGGGTCGCGCGCCGCGATCTGGACACCGCCGATTGCGATCGCCGGCCAGCCGAGGAAGCTGAACACCCGCGTGTAGGCCGAGAACGGGACCCTGATCTCGAGCTCGTCGACGTCGCTGGCCGGAATCTCGGTGACCCCCAGCGTCGGACAGATGACGACGTCGACGGAAGGCTCGGTCTGCGCCCGCGCGCGCCACGACGCCAGCGCGCGATAGCCGGCGGCGAGCGCGTCTGGGGGCAGGCGCTGGGCGTCGTCGAGCTTGGCGCGGATCGTCGGGCCGTACTCCTCACGGCGTGCGGGGAAGGTGGCACGGTGCGACTGCGCCGCCTCGGCGTAGAAGACCGGCCACAGGTTTGCCTGCGGGACCGGCAGCGTGACCTCCTCGCAGCGGATCCCGACTTCCTCCGCCCGAGCGGCCAGCTCCAGAGCCCGTTCGTCGGGCGGGGCGGCGGGTGCGTCGGGAGCGAGCGGCGGCGGCGCGGTCACCACGCCGGCGCGCAATTCCGCGGCGTCCAGGTCGCCGGCGCGGACGTCGCCGGCGCGCAATTCCCCGGCGCCCGATCCGGCGGGACCGCGGTCCGCCCGGCGGCGCCCGGCCAGCACCGAGTACGCCAGCGCGGCGTCGCCCACCGTTCGGGCCATCGGGCCGGGCGTGTCGAAGCTAGGGCAGAGCGGGAACATGCCGGCGGTCGAGAGCGTGGCCACGCGGGGTTTCATGCCGACCACCTCACAGCAGGCGGCAGGCATCCGCACCGAGCCGCCGGTGTCGCTCCCGATCGCCAGCGCCGCCAAGCCGGTCGCCAGCGCGGCGGCGTTGCCACTGCTCGAGCCGCCGGTGATCCGTCCCGGCCGCCGCGGGTTGGCGCAGTCGCCGTAGAAGTGGTTCTGGCCGGTGACACCCCACGCGAACTCGTCGCAGCTGGTCTTCGCGACCACGATCGCGCCGGCGTCCTCGAGCGTCGTGACGGCGGCCGCCGAGCGGCTGGGTACCCGGTCGGCGTAGATCCCAGAGCCGGCAGTGGTCCTGACCTCGGCGGTGTCGAACACGTCCTTGACCAGCAGCGGCACGCCCGCCAGCGGGCCGCTGACGCCGGCCCGGGCGCGGGCCAGCGCCTCCTCGGCGCAGACCGTGATGACCGCGTTCAGCTCGCGGTGGCGCTCGATCGCGCGCACCGCCTGCTCGACCGCCTCGACCGGATGCACCTCGCCGGCGCTGACTGTGCGGGCCAGCTCGAACGCCGGTCCATGCACGTCAGCGCGCCGCCTTCGCCCGCGCGCGCGTCTCGCTCAGAGACACGGCCGGCGTCAGCGCGTCGGGATCGGTCAACAGCTCGATCAGCGCGGTCCGGCGGGCGGCGAGCGCGCGCTCGAGCGCGGCCGAGAAGTCCTCGCTGCGCGTCACCGACTCGGCGTGCGCCCCGTAGGCGGAAGCCAGCGCGGTGAAGTCGGGGTTGAGCAGGTCGGTCGCGATCACCCGGCCCGGGAAGAGTCGCTCCTGATGCATCCGGATCGTCCCGAACATGCCGTTGTTGGCGACGATCACGACGATCGGGAGCTGCTCCTGGACGATCGTGGCGAGCTCCTGCGCGCACATCTGCAGGCAGCCGTCGCCGGTCAGTGCCACCACGATGCGCTCCGGATGAAGCAGCTGCGCGGCGAGCGCGGCCGGCACGCCATAGCCCATCGCCCCGCTCTGCGGGGCCAGCTGCGTGCCCCAGCGCCGATAGCGGAAGAACCGGTGCACCCACGTGGTGTAGTTGCCGGCGCCGCTGCAGACGATCGCGTCGTCGGGCAGCCGAGCGCGGAGCGTGGCGATCACCGGGGCGAGATTGACGGGACCGTCGCCCGGCCCGCCGGCCGCGGCGGGTGCTGACCACGCCTCGTAGTCGGCTCGCGTCGCCCGGGTCCACGCCGTCCAGCGGCTGCCGTCGACGGACGCCGCCGGCTCCGCGGCGGCGGCGAACGCGCGCACCCCGGAGACGATCCCCAGGCGCGGCGCGTACACCCGGCCGAGCTCGGCGGGGTCGGGATGGACATGGACGAGCGCCTGTTCCGGCACCGGCGCGCGCAGCAGCGTGTAGCCCTGGGTCTCGACCTCGCCCAAGCGGGGGCCGACGGCGATCAGCAGGTCCGCGTCGGCCAGCCGCGCCGCCAGCCGGGGATTCACGCCGAGCCCGCAATCGCCCGCGTAGCACGGAAGCTCGTTGTCGACGATGTCCTGGCGGCGAAACGACGCCGCGACCGGGACGCTGCAGCTGCGCGCCCAGTCGCTGAGAGCGGCAGAGGACCGATCGTCCCACGGGCCGCCGCCGGCGAGCACGAACGGGCGCTCGGCGCCGGCGAGCAGCTCCCGCAGCTCGGCCATCTCCTCCGGGCGCGGAGCCGGCTCACGGACGGCGTACGGCCGGGCGTCGGCGG
>JAFAXX010000053.1 GCA_019240655.1 Solirubrobacterales bacterium | reverse complement strand
CGCAACAAATCGCACTCACTTGGCGCGGCGGCACCCGCCGGCGGCTCCGTTTGGCCTCGTTGCGGACGGGTACGGTCCCCGGCGATGAACGTCGTCGACACCGCCCGGCGCCTCGTCGGCCGCCGGTCCGGGCATCCGGTCATCAGCCTGTATCTCGATCTCGACCCGGAGCGGTTCGCCACCGGTCAAGCGCGGAGCTCGCAGGTCACCTCGCTGCTCGACGAGGCGGCGCGTGAGATCGAGCGCGACGACAGCCTCTCCCACGACGACCGCGGCTCGCTGCGGGAAGATCTCGACCACCTGCGGGGCTACCTGCACTCGAGCGAGCCTCCATTCCAGGGCGCCGGCGCGCTGGCCGTGTTCTGCAGCTCCCGCGACGACCTGTTCGAGACCGTGCGCCTGCCGCAGCCGACGCCGGGGCGAGTGGCCGTCCAGACGGCGCCGTACATCGCTCCGCTGATCGAGGCGGCCGAGCAGCGGGCGTGGTGCGTCGTGCTGGTCAACCGCCGCGCCGTGCGCGTGTTCACCGGTCCGCCGGACCAGCTGCAGGAGCGCCAGACCGAGGAGCACGACGTGCACGGCGAGCACCAGCAGGGTGGCTGGTCGCAGGCCCGCTACGAGCGGAGCGTCGAGAAGGACGTGGACGAGCATCTCCGCCACGCGGCCGAGATCCTCCACCGCCGCTGGCGCCGGCAGCGCGTCGACCGAATCGTCATCGGCGGACCCGCCGAAACCGTGCCCCGGTTCGAGGCGATGCTGGCCGAGGAGATCCGCGCCGCGGTTCTCCCCGAGCGCGTCGAAGTCGACGTCTCGAGCAGCAGCGAAGACCATGTTCGAGAGGCGATCGCAGAGGTCGTGCAGATCGACCAGCGGCGGCGGGAGCGGCAGTCCCTCGACCGGATGGCCGCCGGAATCGGCGGCGGCGGACGGGCGGTCGGCGGCCCCGAGGCGACCGTGGCGGCGCTGAACGAGCGCCGGGTCGAGGCGCTCCTGCTCGCGCCCGACTACGACGGGCGAGCCGCCCGCTGCCCCGCGTGCGGGATTCTGGTGCTCGAGGACGGCGGCTCCTGCCCGGCGGACGGAACCGAGCTCGAATCGGTCGAGCACCTCCGCGAGGCGGCGATCGAGGCGGCGCTGACCCAGGACGCGGAAGTCACCGTGGTGCGCCACCATCCCGACCTCGGGCCGTTCCAGGGCATCGCCGCCCTGCTGCGGTTCTAGGACGCGCCCGGACGCCGCCTTGTACTCTCTGCCCGGTGACCGATGCCCTGATCGAGCTGAGCGAGCGGCTCGAGGCGGCTGCTCAGGAACTCCGCGCCGGCCATCTGGAGCCCGAGACCACGCTGGCGCTGATCGAGGAGTGCGCGAAGCTGGCCTCCGAGGCCAGCGTCGAGGTCGAGCAGCGAGCCCGGGCGGCGCTCGAGCCGCTTCCCGACCTGCCGGGCCAGCTTCCGCTGCCGACTGCGTAGGGACCTCGGGGCTGCCCGCGCCCACGTATCCGGACCATCTCCGCGCCGAGGTCGAGCGTTACCTCGAGTCGTTGCGGTTCTCCTCTGAGAGCGCGACCCACGGGCTCGAGGAGGCGATGCGCTATTCGCTGCTGGCCGGCGGCAAGCGGATCCGCCCCGTGCTCGCGCTCGGCACGGCGCGGGCGATCGGCCGGCCGTCGAGGTGGGTGCTGCCGCTGGCGGCGGCGATCGAGCTGATCCACACCTATTCCCTGATCCACGACGACCTCCCGGCGATGGACGACGACGACCTCCGCCGCGGGCGGCCGACCTGCCACCGGGCGTTCGGCGAGGACGTGGCCATCCTGGCCGGGGACGGGCTGTACGCGGAGGCGTTCGCGCTTCTGCTCTCACGTCAGGCGGCCGAACCGGCCGACCTGCTGGCGGCCGCGCGCGAGCTCGCCGCGGCGACCGGGGTGGGCGGCATGGTGGGAGGCCAGTTCATCGACGTGGCGGGCACCACGGCCGAGGGACCGGCGGGGCTCCGGCACCTGCACGAGCTGAAGACCGGACGCCTGATCGCGGCCAGCGTCGATTGCGTGCTGCTGCTCGCCGGCTTCCTCGAGCCTGCCAGAATGTCGGCGTTCAAGGCCTTCGCCAGCGAGCTCGGAGTGCTCTTCCAGATCATCGACGATATCCTCGACGTGACCGGATCCTCCGAGGCGCTCGGCAAGCCGCAGGGCAGCGATGAGCGCCTGGGCAAGCGGACGTACGTCTCCGAGTTCGGCCTCGACGGCGCCCGCCGGCTCGCCGCGGAGTCACACGCGCGCGCTCGCGCGGAGCTGTCCGTCGCCGCCCCGGACGGTGGGCGCGAGCTCGAGCAGGTGACCGACTTCATCGCGCGGCGAACCTTCTAAATTGACTGAAGCCATGTCAGACCTTCTCAAGCGGATCAACGGGCCACGGGACCTGCACACTCTGAGCGACGACGAGCTCCAGCAGGTGGCGCAGGAGGTGCGCGAGCACATCATCGACACGGTTGGCGAGATCGGCGGCCACTTCGGCGCCAACCTCGGCGCGTGCGAGATCGCCGTCGCGCTGCATTCCGTGCTCGACTCGCCGCGGGACAAGATCCTCTGGGACGTCGGCCACCAGGCCTATCCGCACAAGGTGCTCACCGGTCGCCGGGACTCCCTACCCACGATTCGCAAGTACGACGGGCTGGCGCCGTTCTGCTCGCGCGCCGAGTCCGAGCACGACGTCATGGGCGCTGGGCACGCCTCGACGGCGATCGGCTACGCGGTCGGGATCAAGGAGGCGATGCTCCGCGGCCACGGCGAGGTCACCAACGTGGTCGCGGTGGTGGGCGACGGGGCGATGACCGGCGGGGTTGCCTTCGAGGCGGTCCACCAGGCCGGCGGCAGCGGGACCCCGATCGTCGTGCTCCTCAACGACAACGGCATGTCGATCGCCCCCAACGTCGGGGCCCTGTCCCGGTCGTTCAACCGGGTGCGCCTGAACCCGAAGCTGTGGCACGCCCGCGAGGAGGTCGAGGGCGGCCTGACTAAGCTGCCGGTCGGGATCGGCGCAGCGTTCGAGCGCTTCGGGCCGCATTTCAAGGAGTCGATCAAGGCGTTCTGGTCCCCGGGCATGTTCTGGGAGGAGCTCGACTTCGCCTACATGGGCGTGATCGACGGCCACGACGTGCGCGCGGTGCGGCGGGCGCTGCGGGAGGCCCTGGCCGCCGAGCGCCCGGTGGTGATCCACTGTGCCACGGTCAAGGGCAAGGGATTCGCGCCGGCTGAGGAGGGTGGCCTCGAGGGGATGGAGAAATGGCACGCCGCCAAGCCGAAGTCGATCGCCAACGGCCTTCCCGCCGTCGTGCGCGCGGCCACCCGACCCGGCA
>JAFAXX010000185.1 GCA_019240655.1 Solirubrobacterales bacterium | reverse complement strand
CAATCGCCGTCCCCGGCACGCACGCGTGGCGCACGGAATGGGCCGGCGAGCTGATCGGACGGCGCGTGACGGTGGTCATGGATGCCGACCTTCCCGGCCGCCAAGCCGCGGTCAGGATCGCCGGCGACCTCGAGCGCCACGGCGCCGGGCACGTGCGCCTCCTCGAGCTCGCCCCCGGCCGCGACGACGGGTACGACCTCTCCGACTGGCTACGCGAGGGCAACCAACCGGGGACGCTGACCGACCGCGCCTACACGAGCGCGGAGTTCCGACGGAGGCTCGACACCGCCGACCCTACCCGTGCGGGGCGGTCGGGGATACGAGGCACGGCAGCCTCGAGCGTGGCCGCGGCGGCGATCCGCGACGGCATCCGAAGGACCTGGGCATGCAGTCGGTGTTGATCGTCGAGGCCGACGAGCGGCGGCTGGGCGAGCGCGCCGAGCAGCTGCTCATGGACGGCTACGAGGTCGACGCGGTCGGCGCGTTTCAGGCGGCACGGATCAAGCTCGCCGAACGCCCCGACGCGCTCGTGCTCTGCAACGCCGGCAGCGGCCCGGAAACCATCGGCCTGTTGCGCGAGCTCCGTGCAGGCGAGATCGCTCGCGCCGACCCGGCGCTGCCGGTACTGGTCGTCGGCGCCGACGATGACGCCGCGGCGGTGCGCTACTACCGCGCCGGCGCCGACCTCGCGCTCCCCTCGCACGGCTCGCCGCTGCTCGTGGCCGCGGGCCTCGAGGCGCTCGGCCGCCGCACCGGCGGCGAGCAGCGCCGCCAAATCGTGCGGGTGGGCAGCCTAACCGTTGACTGCGACGCCCGGACCGCCGAGGTCAACCGCCGGCGGTGAAGCTCACCCGGCTTGAGTTTGACCTGCTGCAGACGCTGGCGAGCCAGCCGCGCAAAGCGTTCACCCGCGCGGAGGTCACCCGCGAGGTGTGGGGTTACGACCCCCACGCCGCCGGGCCGTCGCGCACCGTCGACAGCCACGCGCACCGCCTCCGGCACAAGCTCGAGGAGGCCGGCGCCGAGCCAATGGTGCAGTCGGTCCGCGGCGTCGGTTGGAGACTCAGCCGATGAGAAGCCGCCTCCAGAGCGGGCGCGCCCAGCTCAGCCGTCCCGATCCGCTACTCGCGCTGTCCCCCGAGCCGGTGTGTCACGGGATCGCACCGCCCGGTCACAGGACCGCAACGGTCCCCGGCAAATCCCGCCGCGAGCGCCCGCTGGCGCCGTGCGGGGCGGGAGGATCGGCGTCATGGACGGCATGACCAAGATTGTCTACCAGGGCCGGCTCGCCGCGATCGTGCTCGCCGACCAGGCGATCCTCACCGAGGAGCTGTCCGAGCAACACGAACGCACCGTCAAGGCGATGTGCCTGTACGCGCTCGAGATCGCCGCCGGCCTTTACCCCGGCCCCTACACCGACGATCACGCGCTCGAGTATGCCCGCCGCGCCGAACGCGCGAGGACCGCGTGACCCCGCCCGCCGCGGAGCGCACTCGGATCGGCCCGTTCGAGGTGCTGCTGCTCGCCGGCGTCGCGATCCTCGCGGTCCTCGAGGGAGGGCTGTGGATGTGGACCGGCACGGCCGGGGCGCTGTTCGGCTCCGGCTGGCCGCACCTCACCCTCGCCGCGCTCTGGCACGCCACCGCCGGCGTCGCGCGCCATCTCTCCGACCCCCGCCGAGGGTTCTCCCAACCGGTTCGGGCCGGGCTCCCCGGCCCGGCCGCGTTCTACGCCACCCTGCTGCTCCTCGCCACCCTCGCCGGACTCATCACCGCCGGAGCGATCTCGGTGTGGGAGCGCCACCGCAGCGTGAGCGGCGGGCGGTCGAAGGACGGTGGCGCGCGCTGGGCAGGCGCGGGCGATCTCGTCCGGCTGCGGCACACGCGGCGCCGGCGGCGCGGGGCTTCTCGCGATGCTGCCAAGACCGGCCCGGGGCCGGCCGTGCTGGGACTGTCGCTCGGCCATCAGGGCCTGCGGCTGCTGCGGGCCGAGGAGCGCCACGCGCTGATCGTGTTCGGCCCCGCGCAGTCGGGGAAGTCGGCCGGGATCGCGATCCCGAACATCCTCGAATGGCCGGGCCCCGCGATCGTCGTCTCGATCAAACCCGACCTCCTCGACGCCACCATCGCCGCCCGCCGCCAGCGCGGCGAGGTGCACGTCTTCGACCCGTTCGCGCTCTGGGACCAGCCCAGCCACACGTGGTCGCCGTTGGCGAGCGCGCGCACCTGGAACGGCGCGTTGGAGACCGCGCAGCGGATCGCCTCGGCCGGCGAGATCGACACCGGCTCGGTCAAGGGCGGGAGCTTCTGGTCTCAGGCCGCCGAGCAGCGCCTCGCCCCCTTGCTGTACGCCGCCGCCCGCACCGGCCGCGGCATCGGCGAGGTCGTCCAGTGGATCTACGGGCAGGGCGGCGGCGAGCTCGACCGGCTCATCCACCGGCTCATCGACACCAGCCGCGGCGAACACGAGCGCGCGGACGCCCAGCACGCCTACGACGCGCACCTCGCGTTCACCCAGCTCGCCGGCGAAACGAGAGGCTCGATCGAGGGCACCGCCCAGATCCTGCTCTCCGCCTACCGCTCCCCCACCGTCGTGCGCTCCGCCGCCGGCAACCAGATCACCGCCCCGCGCCTCCTCGATGGCGCCAACACCGTGTACCTGATCTCCGACTCGCGCCGCTCCAAGCTGCTGCGGCCGATCCTGATAGCACTCCTCACCGAGCTGCTCGACGGGGCGTACCAGGCCGCCAACGACTCCCCCAACCGACGGCTGCCGCTGCCGGTGTTGGTGTGCCTGGATGAGCTCGGCAACGCGGTCCCGCTCCCCAACCTGGCCGAGATCGCCTCCACCGCCGCATCGCACAACATCCAGCTCGTCTCGATCTTCCACGACATCGCCCAAGCCCGCACCCGCTACCACGA
>JAFAXX010000064.1 GCA_019240655.1 Solirubrobacterales bacterium | reverse complement strand
TGCAACACCTGGTCATACGACCCCGATGACCCTGAGGCGTCAGGGGCCGCGGTCCGCCGGCAGTACGAGGAACAGCTCGGCTGGGCGGTCGAAGAGGGCGTCGACTTCGTGGTCGCGGAAACCTACGACTATCTGGGCGAGGCGCTGATCGGCCTCGACGTGTGCCAGCAGTTCGGGCTGCCCGCGGTCGTGACCTTCGCGAGCGTGCAGCCAACCACGACGTACGACGGCTACGACTACGTCGACGCATGCCGGATCCTGGCCGACCACGGCGCGACGGTCGTTGGCCTCAACTGCTCCAGGGGACCGGCGACAATGCTCCCGCTGCTCGAGCGGATCCGTTCGGCGGTCGAGGTGGCCGTGGCCGCGCAGCCGGTGCCATACCGGACCTCACCAGGCACGCCCGCGTTCGAATCCCTGCAGTCTGACGACGGCCAGCGGATGTTCCCCCTCCAGCTCGAATCGTTTCAATGCACGCGGTTCGAGATGGCAGACTTCGCAGGGCGCGCCCGCGACATCGGCGTGAACTACATCGGCGTCTGCTGCGGGGGAGGACCGCACCACGTCCGCGCCATGGCCGAAGCACTCGGGCGTCACACCCCAGCCAGCCGATACTCGCCCTCCATGGAGCTCCACCCCGTCCTAGGAGCACCACGGGGTGAAGCCAGGGAGGCGATCATGGACAGCTGGAGCGCCGCCGCGGGGCCAACCTCAACGGCGCGAGAGTGAGCCGTCGATGCCCCCGATCCTGTGAAGCAACCGCGGTCGCCCCAAGGGCCTCGCCGGGCCGTCCCGCTGATGAATCGAGGCTACGGCCTCGAGTGAGGCGCCTCTGCGGCGGCGGCTGCGCCGCCGGCAGCACGGAGCACCGCCTCGGTGCGACTCGCCGTTTGCTCGAGCGTATAGCGCCCGGCGACGTGCCTGAAGCATTGGTCGGCCAACTCCGGCCGTTCATCCCGCCACCGGCTCAGTAGTCTCAGCCGGCTGGCCAGGGCGACGGCGTCACCGCGGGGGAAGAGGAATTGCGCGAGCGGTCCGTCCAGAATCTCCGGAATGCCGCCGCAATCAGATGCCACCACCGGCCGCCCGGTCGCCATGGTTTCGATCAGCACTCTGCCGAAGGGCTCGTCCCAAACCGAGGGGAGGACGAGGACATCAGCCGCGTGGATCACCTCGAGCACGTCCGGCCGCATGGGAAGCCAGTGGCAGCCGGCCGGAGCTCGATCCTTGAGCTGCCCAAGGTAGGCTGCGGGGTCTGCGTTCCGGACCGGAGAGCCGACCAGGAGGAGCCGTGCCTCGCTTGGAGACGCACCGAGTTCCCTCCAGGCATCGAGGAGAACCTCAACGCCTTTCTCGGTGTCCAGCCGGCCAAGATACAGGGCTACGTACGCGTCAGGGGGCAACCCGAGCGACCGTCTGCTGCGTAGCCGGTCACTCTCGGTCCCCCTGGGGTAGTCGGACAGGTCTATCCCATTAGGGATCGTCTCGACCCTCTCGGGATTGAGACCGTGACGGATCCAGGTCGTTCGCATGAAATCCGACGCGACTAGGAACCGGTGGACCTGGCTACCGAGCATCGAGATCGACGCGGACCTGAACGGGGCGAACTCGTGCAGGTAACACACGATCGGCGCGCGGGAGAGCGCCTTTACGCCCGTTGCCCACCCGAGTTCAGAGAAGTTATTGACATAGACCACATCGGGTCGCTTTCGCGCAGCCGACCAGGCACCCGGACCGATCCGGCGTAGGTCGTGCAAGGGCGAGGCTCCGTAGCGGATCGAGGGCCCCTGGGCCACGGACGCGCAGTACGAGCGAAACTCCCCGTGAAGCTCACCATCTGTCGTGTAGCGAAGGTCTACCTGAAAACCGCGGCGCGTCAATTCGCGCATCAGCTGGAGCACGTGCAGCTCAACGCCACCGATGGCGGCAAGCTGCGGCAGGTAGGTTAGGAGCCGCATGCGGTCAATCGCTACTGATACACCCTTACCCAGTCGACGAGTAACGTCGCGGGAAAGTGTGTCGCTGAGTTCGGTGGCCCAGCCCAATCACCGCCGACGGCTAGATTGAGCGCGAGATGGAAAGGACCGTTGAAGACCCACTTTGCTCCAGGAGGAAGATCCTTGGGGGTGACGGTCCCGTATGGAACGCCGTCGAGCAGCCACGTGATTGAGTTATGGCTCCAGCTGATTGCATAGGTGTGAAACCCCGAGGCGAGAGACCTGGGGGAATTCACTCCTCGCCCGACTGTGTAGTGCGGTGCGGCGGTACTGGGGCCGTTGATGAACCCGTGCGCCACCGAGGGATGCTGGCCGAGCGCCTCGAGCACGTCTATCTCGCCGGACGCGGGCCACCCTGCGCCATTGACGCCGTTGCCGAGTAGCCAGAAGGCGGGCCAGAGTCCGGCGCCCGTCGGGATCTTCATGCGAGCTTCGATGAGGCCATGGGTCGCTGAAAACAGGCCCTGTGTTTCGAGCCTCGCCGATGTGTAGGTACGCCTGCGCCCGTCAGGTCCGGTTGCCGTTTGGCGGCGGGCGACAATCGCGAGGTGTCCATGGCCGTCGAGGGACGCGTTTGCGGTGCCATCGGTGTAGGTCTCGAGCTCGTGTTCGGGGTAGCCCCATGCACCGACGTCGTGGGTCATTTTTGAGGCGTCCGGTGGCGTGCCGGCCGGACCGTTGAATTCGTCCGCCCAGACCAGCTTTGCGTAGCGGACGGGAGCCGAGGTGGCGGGACGCGGTTGGGCCGGCCGGCTGAGGCCGAAGCCGCACATGGCCAAGGCGGTCGTGGCTGCGGCGATGGTGAGGACGAGCCGTTTCATTTTGGACGGCCGAGTTCTGCCTGCGGCGATGACGGCGCGGTGGCGTCGCTGTGGTACAGAGTCACACGATAGATCGTCGCGTCATGGTTACGGTAGACGACCGATCCGCCCAAGCCCGTCGGAATCGAACTAACCAGCTCTGTGTACCCTTTCGGCGCGCCGTAGTAATCGGTGCTCGCGGCCATGCTCCGACTCACTACGAGGTAGGCGGTCTGGTGGCCGAAAGCGCCCATCCAGCTCTTGACCTGGGAAAGGTTGCTCTCGTTCATCCATGACTGATCGATCTGCGGGTCAGCGGGCATGATCTCGAAGTCATAGTCGTTGTAATCGGCGGACTCGAGCATCGGGAAGTTCTCTTGAGGAAGAACAATCAGCGAGCCGCGGGGGACGTGATTGTAGAGCCAGCCGCTAGCGGTCACTTCCGCTGCAGTGAATGCGTTGACGCTGACGGCACCGTAGAGGCCCTGCAGGCCGGCGAACAGTGCGGTGAGGGCGACGGCGCCGGTCAGGAACCAGCGAGACGGTGCCCGCAGCTCGCAGAGAGCCCCCGCGATGATCAGCGCACACCAGGGCGCCGAAAACAGAAACACGCGATAGATCGCCTCTCCACCGTAGCTTTGGGCACCGAGGATCAGGAAGGGGCTGAACGCGAGAGCCGCGGGGATCGCCACGCGTCCGAGCGTCCGCCGCCTGCGGGCGATCGCCCCCAGTGCGAGAAGCCACATGCATCCGGCGAGGACGCGGACGACAAGCGCGGTCGTCGCCTCGCCGCCGGCGTGGTGAGCGGCAGTTGTGCCCGAGCCGTTCTGGATCGGATTGCCGTCGCTGAACAGGCCGAAGTTGTGAACGATGAAGTCGAGGTGCGGCAGAAGATATGCAACCGCGATCGCGGCCATCAGCACCAACAGCCACCGCGGCCGAACCAGGTCAAGCACCGTGAGCACCGCAACGCCGGCAAGCGCTGCGTAGGGGGTCAGCTGGTGTGCCGCGACGATGGCGAAGTAGATAACGGCAAGGAGCGCCACTGCGACGGCCCGCATCGCCTTCGTGGTGGGTGGGGCGGGCCTCAGCCCGGCGAGCAAGGGCGCCCGGAGTCGCGCCACCCACCCGTGTGGCTCGTCGGAGCTCGCTGGGGCACGCAGCCAGCGCAGGATGATCAGGATCATCGCCAGCCACAGGAGGTAGCCAAATGCCTGCGGCGACAGATAGTCCTGGCCAACCCAGGCGATCAGTCCTTCGTAGAGCAGGACAGCGACCCACGGGATCCGGCGGTCGTGTGTCAGCAGGCGAAATATCCCGAGCAGCAGCAGCGCGTCAGCTAACTCGAAGGCCAGCGGCGCCCAGCTCGCGAGGGACAGGGCGTTGACATGAGCGAGCGAGCTGATGCTGGCAACCGCCGCAAACAGGGCGGGCCACTGCTGATAGATGTTCGTCGGGTCAGTGACGTGGCCATACGTTTGGAACGCCGACGCGATCCCAATGTGCTTGTAGACCCACCCGTATTCTGGAGCGCCGAAGAGGATCGCGACCGTGGAGTGAATCGCGACGATGAGACCCACTAGGTACAACCCGAGGAGCCACCCGCGGTGGCGGCCGTGGGCCAGCTCGAGCGTGAAGCCGATGACGAGCGCGACCAGACCGAGAACGAACCAGATGTTGGCGCTCGCAAGCAGGCCATAGTTGCCGATCCTCGATCCATCGATCTGGCTGACGCCATAGGCCCAGGAGCCGATTCCCAGAAGCGGCAGCGTGATCTGAGGCTGCAACCGTCGCAGCGACGGCCGGCTGGCGGCCTGCGCGACAGGCCGGTCCACCGTGTGCTCGTATGTCGTCATCGATCCACACTCCACCAGAGTCGGGCCCCACACGAGATCGCGCCGGCCGCTGCCAGCGCGAGTAATGCACGCGGCTGCCACGAGTTCGTCCAGATCATCAGCGCGCTAGCGATCGCGACGACTGCGAGGCTGACTGTGAGCGTCAACCCGGCTTGTGCGACGTCCTCGCCGCTGTCCACCCAGCACATCACCGCTGCTCCGGCCGGTACACATGCCAGAACCAGCGCGCCGGCCAGAGCCAACCAGTGCCACGGAGCACCGAGCACCAGTGCGACGGCGAACGCACTGCCGACGATGCCGGCGTACGCGGTCAGTTCGGTGCGCCGCCCGCTCATCGAACTCTCCGAGCCGGAACGCCGGCGTAGAGACCTCCGGGGTCACAGTCAGAGGTGACAACGGCGCCCGCGGCTACGATTGCTCCCGCTCCGATGCGTACGCCGGGCAAGATCGTCGCCCTGGCGCAGATCCAACAGCCGTCTTCGATCCGCACGTCGTGGGTTTCGGGCTCGCGGGCGATCTCGCCGCTGGAGCCAACAGGGTGCGTAGAGGTGAGGATTGTGACCTGCGGACCGAGCATGCAGTCGTTGCCAATCGCGATGTGTCCGTCGCCCTCGAACAGGCAGCCCGTGTTGACGAATGCCGCCGTCCCGATGCTGACGTTCGCCGAAGCGAAGTAGCAATGCACGAGCCCGTAGACGAGCGCTCCCAACTTGATCCCGCCGATGCGCAGCAGCGTGCGCCTGACCGGGAGCGGGAGCAGCGGTGAAGTGGCCAGTGGACCGCGCAGAAGCCATCGCAGAGCGTCGCGGGCGTCATCGCGCAGACCGCCGACCGCGGCTAGGTAACGGCCGCGCAGCTGCTCAGGGGTGAGCGGCGGCACTCCGACATTCGTCAGTCCGGCTCGATCGTCGCGCTCCGTCGTGGCAGGCATGTCGGCCGCCGAATCGACGATTGATAGATTCGCCTGATCACGGACGCGACGGAACTGAGCATCGGGGAATTCAGGCGCCACGACCATCTCGGCACGCACGCCGTCTACCGCGTCTGCGGCTGGACCGACGAGGTGGCCGAGGTCGAGGTGATTCGCGCTCCGGGGCTGCGACGTGGCCAGCGTTTCAAGTTCGACGTCGCCGCGGTCCGTAGCATGGCCGTGGTCTTGTCCGCCGACCCGGTTGATCGTCGCGGTGAGCGAGGTTAGCTTGCTCATATTCGAGTAATCGTCCAGGTCGAGTTCGACGTTTAGCCCTAAGAGGCCATCTCGGCGGGTTGATCCGTGTGCTCGCCGACCTCCGCGAAAGCCGGCAGCTCCCGGAAGGAAGGCGCCGACGCGACCGGCGTCTGCTCGCCCCGAGCGAAACGCTCCGAGAGGATCGTCCGCATCACGCGCAGGCCGTCGCGGATCGGGCGCAGGTTGCTCTCGCCGTGGATTCGCTCCTGTTCGACGCTCGGTACCTCGGCGACGCTCAGGCCCGCCTTGGCCACGCGTACGTTGATCAGCGTCTCGACCTCGAAGCCGGAGCAGTCGACGTTGATCGTCGGCAGAACGTCGGACCAGAAGGCGTTGTAGCCGTAGCAGAGGTCGCTGTAGCGGGTGCCGTAGAGAATGTTCACCGTCCCGTTCAGGAAGCGGTTGCCGTGCATCCGCAGCGGCGTGATGTCGACGCTGCCGCCACCGTCCATGAAGCGGGAGCCCTTGGCGAAGTCGGCCCCCTGGAACAGGGCGTTCAGGTAGGCCGGGATCTCCTGCGGATCGGTCGAACCGTCGGCGTCGAGCATCACGATGATGTCGCCCCGTGCAGCCGCGAAACCGCAGGCGAGCGCGTTGCCCTTGCCCTTGCCGTTCTGCAGTACCACGCGCACGGATGGGCACAGCTCGCGGGCGACCGCGACCGTGTCGTCGGTAGAGCGGCCATCGACGACGATGACCTCGAACAGCTCCTCCATCGGCAGCCGCGCGAACACGTGGGGCAGGTTGGCGGCCTCGTTGAGGGTCGGGATGACGACGCTCACCGCCGCGCGCGGACGGGCCGGCCGGGTGAGCTTGATCGGTGAGTTCTCAGCAGTTTCCATTCCGTGTTTTCCCTTCTAGGACGGCGTGGTCCGTCGCGGCGAGGTTTGTCGAGGATCCGTTTCCCCCCGCCTCACAATCGGTATCGGTCGGAACGGCCGCTCTCGCCCCAGGGGGCCCCCCTAGAGTTTTGACCGAGGCGAGCGGCGGCCAGGCCGGGCGGCCCGTCAGCCGCGCTCGAGCGAGGATGAGCCCTCGAGCATCCGGGCCACCCGCTGGCGCGCGCGGTGAAGCCGGGTGGTGATCGTCGCCTCGCGCACGCGCAGCGCCCGCGCCGCCTCTCGGTAGGAGAGCCCGACGACGTCGACCGCCAGCAGGGCGTCGCGGAAGTCGTCCGGCAGTTGCGAGATCGCCCCGTACAGCTCGGCAGACTCGATCCGCGCCTCCGGCCGAGTCGCCGCCCGGTCGTCGACGAAATCGAGGTCATCGGGCAGGGCGGTGGTTCGGGGGCGGCGGGCGGCCGCGCGGCGCTGGCTGAAGTACGTGTTGCGCAGAGCGCGCAGGAGATAGCCGATGTCGTCCTCGGAGCGCAGGATCCGCGGCTTGCGCAGCACGCGCGCAAACGTCTCCTGGACCAGGTCCTCCGCCTCCTCACGGCTGCCGCACAGGCCCCACGCGGCGCGGTACAGCCGGTCGATGTGATCGCCGAGCGAGTCGGCGTCGAGCTGCCGTCCGACGTTCATGCGATGGCCGGCCCAGCATACGGCCGTCGCGCGGCTCGGTAGGGTGAACCTCGTGTCCGCCGAGCTCCTGCGACCGGTATCCGAGCTCGCCGAGCTCGTACGCTCGGGCGAGCTGGCGGCGCGCGAGCTGGTCGAGGCCTGTCTGCGCCGGATCGACGAGCTCGAGCCGCGGATCAACGCCTTCACGCACGTGGCCCACGACGCGGCGCTGGCCGCGGCGGAGGAGATCAGGGCCGGCGATCCGCGGCCGTTCGCCGGGGTGCCGATCGCCATCAAGGACAACCGTGCGGTCGCCGGGATGCCGATCACGATGGGCAGCGACCTGTTCGCGGACGTGGTGCCGCGCCACGATGCCTTCCTGGTCCGCCGCCTGCGTGAGGCCGGCTTCGTGATCGTCGGCAAGACGCAGCTGCCGGAGATGGGCATCCTCCCCACCACCGAGCCGCGGCGTTTCGGGCCGGTTCACAACCCGTGGAACCTCGAGCGCACCCCGGGTGGGTCGAGCGGAGGCTCCGCGGCGGCGGTCGCCGCCGGGATGGTCCCGGTCGCCCACGGGAACGACGGCGGCGGCTCGATCCGGATTCCCGCCGCGTGCTGCGGCCTGGTCGGGCTCAAGGCGGCCCGCGGCCGGGTGTCGGTCGGGCCCGACGGCGGCCACAGCTTTCTGGTGAGCGACGGTGTGCTCACGCGCACGGTCGCCGAGACCGCGTACCTGCTCGACGTGCTGGCCGGCTACGAGCTCGGCGACGCCACCTGGGCGCCGCCGCCTCCGGCCCCGTTCGCCGAGCTGGCGAGGCGTCCGCCCGGACGCCTGCGCGTGGCCGTGGCGCTCACGCCCGCGCTGGCCGGCGCGAGCGTCGATCCGGAATGCGAGCGGGCGGCGCGCGACGCGGCGGCGCGGCTCGAGTCGCTCGGCCACGAGGTCGGGGAGATCGACCCCCCCTGGGGCAGCGAGGATCTGCTGCCCGACTTCACCCGGGCGTTCGGACCGCTGATCTCGCTCACCACCTGGTTGGGCGGTCGGCTCAGGGGCCGGCCGCCGGCCGAGGCGGACGTCGAGCCGCTCACCTGGGCGATGTGGGAGCGGGCCAACGAACAGAGCACGATGAGCCTCCTCACCGCCCAAAGCCGGCTCGAGGACGTCGCCCGCTCGATTATCGCCGGGCTTGCGCCCTACGACATCGTGGTGACCCCCGCGCTGGCCCGCCGGCAGCTGCCGATCGGCGAGGTTCACGGCCGCGGCCCGGACCCGATGGGGCACTACCGCCGCTCGGGCCACTTCACCCCCTACACCGCGATCTGCAACGTCACCGGGCTGCCGGCGGTCTCCCTGCCGCTGTATCACGGCGAGGACGGCCTCCCGCTCGCCGTCCAGCTGATCGGGGGCCCGGCCGGGGAGGGCCAGCTGCTGTCGGTGGCGGCTCAGCTGGAGGCGGCCCTTCCCTGGGCCCAGAGGACGCCGCCGGTGTGAGCCGCGCCCGGAGGCCGCCGGTGTGAGCCGCGCCCGTAGAATTCGCGTGAGCCGTCAGACTCGCGCGTCGACTCCAGACACGAAACGAAGGGGAAACACACCGCTATGGCCTATGTGATCGCCGAGCCCTGCATTGGCACGAAGGACAACTCGTGCGTTGAGGTGTGCCCGGTCGACTGCATCCATCCGACGCCCGACGAGCCGGACTACGAAGAAGCCACGCAGCTCTACATCGATCCCGAGGAGTGCATCGACTGCGATGCCTGCGTCGAGGCCTGTCCCGTAGACGCGTGCTTCGCCGAGGACCAGCTGCCCGACGAGTGGCAGCATTACTCGCAGCTGAACTCCGACTACTACAAGGACCGGTGAGCACCCGCCCGGGCCGTCCGGGTGCGACAGCTCGGACTGGCCGGCCTACGGCACGGCCGGCTGCGCTTTCCGGCCTCGCGAAGTCCGGGCCGGCCGCCAGTCATCCGGCTGGACGCTGGGTGAAGCCCAGCCCCGGAAACCTCTAGGCCATCGGCAGCGACATGCCACTCGGCTTCGGCGCCGCGGCGGGCGCCGGCGCCTGCATCACCGGCAGCTCGATCGGCGTCAGCGCGACCAGGCCGCGGGCGGCGTGCTCGAGCGCCTGGGCGGCGGGGTCGTCGGGATCGGAGAAGACCAGCGGAATGCCGGCGTCCGACTGCGCGCGCAGGGCCATGGTCAGCGGCACCTTGCCGAGCAGCGGCACCTCGAGCTCCTCGGCTAGCAGCTGGCCGCCGCCCTCGCCGAAGAGCTGATAGCGCTCGCCCGACGGGGTGACGAATCCGGACATGTTCTCGATCACGCCGGCGATCTCCAGCTTCAGCTTGATCGCCATCTCGGCCGAGCGGCGAGCCACCTTCTGGGCCACCGGCTGCGGGGTGGTGACGATCACGAACTTGGCCTGGGGCAGAAGCTGGGCCAGGGTCATCGAGACGTCGCCGGTGCCCGGTGGCAGGTCGATCAGCAGGAAGTCGAGCGCGCCCCAGGCGACGTCCTCGAGGAACTGCTGGAGCGCCTTGTGGAGCATCGGGCCGCGCCACACCACCGCGGCGTCCTCCTCGACGAAGAAGCCGATCGACATCACCTTGATGCCGTCGTGCCCCTCGAGCGGAACCAGCTTGTGCTCGCCGTTGACCACTGGACGCCGGGCGCCGAGCCCGAACATCCGGGGCTGCGAATAGCCCCACACGTCGGCGTCGAGCACGCCGACCTGCTTACCCTCCGCGGCCAGCGCCGCGGCCAGGTTGGCGGTCACCGAGGACTTGCCGACCCCGCCCTTGCCCGAGCCGACGCAGATCAGGTTCTTGACCTGAGCCAGCGCGCCCTCGGGCAGCGCGCCGCGGCCCAGCTTGCGGCCGAGGTTGGCCTTCTCGTTGTCGCTGAGGACGTCGAAGCTCACGTTCACGTGGCTGACCCCCTCGAGCTCCCGCACCGCCTGGGCCACGCCGGTCTGGAAGTGGCTGCGGATCGGGCAGCCGGGGGTGGTCAGCGAGACCATCACGTCGACCACGCCGTTCGGGTGGACGTCGATTGAGCGGACCATCTCGAGCTCGACGATGTCACGGCGGAGCTCGGGGTCGATGACGGAGCGAAGGGAGTCGATTACCTGGTCTCTTGTGGGCATGTGATCCATTGTGGCAGACGCCGTGTGGGCTCCCGGGCAGGGGTCAGCCGGGTGGGGAAGCGCGGAGAAGCTCGCCGAGCAACCGCTTAAAGACCGACGGGGCGCCACTCTCGTGGCGCCCCGGCGGTTGAGGGAGGAGAGGGTGCTGCATTCGCCGGCGGAGATATGAGGCCGGCGAACCCTTCCCGCTTCGGCGCTCTCCTCAGCGCCGGCGGGGTAAGTCGTCTGCTACGAAGCCGAGCTGATCAGCTCCTGTGCGTTGATGACCAGCTTAGATGTCCGCGCCGTCACGACCCCGGACTGCTTGCCGAGGTCGCCCCGCACCGAGCGTACCTCACGCTCGAGCCGGTCGCGGTTGTGCATGACGGTGCGCTCGACCACGCTCCGGCGGTGGCGCAGTTCGCGCTCGACGCGGGTGCGGGTCTTACGTACGCGGCGCTCAAAGCGGTTGCGGGCGGTCGCGCCCCGGCGCTCGTAGCGCTTGAGCTCACGCTCGAGGCTGGCGCGGGTGCGGTACTTGCCGGCCAGGCCGCGGAGCGTGGAGACGATGTTCTCCTGCGCCAGCAGGCTGGCGCCGACCGGCACCAGCACTGCGCGCTCGGCCAGGTTCTGCGCCTGATCAGTCCTCTCGCGGGCGGCCGTCGCGGTGGTGGACGCCACGTGGGTCGACCGCCGAGCGGCGCTGCGGGTGCTACGACGTGCCGTCGAGGCCGCGCTGCGGGCCGTGGTCGCGCTGCGGGACGCGGTCGCCCTCCGGGGAGCGGTCGCCCTCCGGGAAGCGGTCGCGCTGCGGGACGCGGACGTGGTTCCGCTCCGGGAAGCGGTCGCGCTGCGGGGCGCCGACGTGGTTCCGCTCCGGGAAGCGGTCGCGCTGCGGGACGCGGACGCGGTTCCGCTCCGGGAAGCGGTCGCGCTCCGGGACGCAGCGCGCGAGCGCCGTGTGCTCGCCGCGGCCGTCTGACGGCCCGATGCCCGCCGGGTGCGGCCGGCGGCCTTGGACGGGTTTGTGTTTCTCGTGGTTGCCATGTCTTCGGTTACTCCCATTCCCCTGATCGGAGAGTTTACTCCGATTTCTCAAATCTTTCGAACACATGTTTGTACACCGGTGCCGAGGGCGCGTTACAGACCGTCTCGCGGGACGCCCCGCGCGGGAAAACCGCCGCGCTCGCCGTTGCGTCGTCGTCGCGGTCGGTCGCCACCCGCCCTTCATCGCCCATCCCGCGCCGACCGACGCGACCCCGCGCCGACCGTCGCCGCCCCGGCGCCGACCGACGCGGCGGTGCGACCGACGCGGCCCCGGCGCGACCGACGCCGCCCGGCGCCGCCTCACGCGCTCGAGCGTCGCCCCTGCTCCACCCCGGCACGCGGCATTGTCCGCGCGAGCCACTCCCGCGGCGTGGCCAGCTCCTCGAGCGTTGGCAGCGCCTCCGGACCCGAGAACACGTGGTGGAGCGCCGCCACGCCGCGCTCGCGCACGACGCTGTCGCAGAAGTACTTTCCCTGCTCGTACTGGCGGAGCTTCATGTCGAGGCCAAGCAGCCGCGCCATCAGCCGCGAGAGGCCGGTCTGCGAGCGTCGCCGCCGGTCGATCGCCGCGCGCAGCTTCGGCAGCGAGGGCAGCAGGTCCGGCGCGACGGCGTCCATCACGTGCTCGGCGTGGCCCTCGATCACCGCCATCGTCGCCTGCACCCGGTCGAGCGTCCGCCGTTCGGCGTGGCTGGTGACGATCGAGATCAAATCGCCGTTCCGCAGTCCGGTGACGATCCGCCGGATCTCCTCCCCGGTGGGCAGCCGGAGCTTGCGCGGCGCCTCGATCCGCAGTTCGGCGCTGCGCAGCAGTTCCCGGATCAGCCCTGCCATGTGCCCGTGCAGCCACGGCACCCCCGCGAACTGCACCGCGTGGGTGACCTCGTGCAGGGCCACCCAAGTCATGAACTCGCGTTCCTCGGCGCCGAAGTTCTCGACCGCCTGCCCGAGATTCGGCAACACGAACAGCAGCCGCGGCGGCCGGTCCTCGATCGCCTCGTCGAGCAGTACGAGCTCGTACTGACCGAGGACCCGCTGCCCGAGATACCCGAGCACGACCCCAACCTCGGTGCTGAGCACGAGGCTCATGCCCATCTCGATCGGCGGCCGCATCGGCCCGAGCGACTTTCCGGCGCTGGAGAGCACCGGGTCGAGCAGCGCGCGCATCGAGCTCACATTGCTCGAGATCCACTCGCGGCGGCTGATTCCCTCGGGATCGGGCAGCGGCCGCGCCGGCCGCAGGCCGGTATAAGCGGTGACCCGCGCCTCGGATTCGACAGCCAGCGGCCCCAGGTCGACGCTCGGCAGCCGCGCGTCGCCCGTGCCGGCCACGAACCCGGCGATCCGCTCGGCGAGGATCCAGTCGATCACGCCGGGGTCCAGTCGCTCACGGCAGGGTCCAGTCGCTCACGCCGGGGTTCCACTCGATCGCGCCAGGTCCAGTCGCTCACGCCGGGATCCTCGCCAGTTCTCTGAGGGTCTCGGGGGAACGGGCCGCCACGACCGGTGAGGTCGCGGCGGCGTCGAGCGGAGCCCCCAGCGGCTCCTCGCACCGCGGGAAGCAGACGACGCCGCCGGCCTCGCGGACGATCAGCTGGCCGGCGGCAGAGTCGATGCCGCGTGCCCGGCGCAGCGACACCATCCCGTCGAACCGCGCCGCCGCGACCTGGCAGAGCGAGGCGGCGACCGTGCCGAGCGCGCGCAGGCGGTAGGCGCTCTCGGCCAGAGCCCGGATCGACGCGGCCACCCAACGCGGATCGGCGGATTCCAGGCCGAGCACCTCCAGCCGGCCGTCGCGCCCGCGCCGCTCGCCCACCGACGGATCGATCCGCTCGCCGTTCAGCCACGCGCCCTCGCCGCGCCGTGCCCACCACTCCTCGCCCGGCCCGAAGTCGTGCACGAAGGCAAAGACCACGTCGGCCATCGTGTCGCCGTCGGCGACCGCGATCGACAGGGCGTGGTGAGGGATCCCGCGCTTGGCGTTCAGGGAGCCGTCGATCGGGTCGATGATCACCCGCACGGCCCGGTCGCCGTAGTCGATCTCGCCCCGTTCCTCGGAGACTGCCGTGAACTCGTATCCGTCGTGGGCCAATGCGTCGAGCTCGTCGAACACGAACCCCTCGGCGGCCTCGTCGATGACCAGGGTGCGGTCGCCGCCGCTCCCGCGCTCACCGGTCTCCTCCGCCCGCTCGGCGGTGCTCGGGCGGTCGGCCAGCATGCGCTCGAGGTCGGCCACGGCGCGGCGGCAGATCCGCAGCCAGTCGGCTTCCAGAGCGGAACGAACGGAGCTCATCTCGAACCTATGCTGTCAGACGTGGCGCTCAGGCTTGATCTGCTGCTTCCCGCGCAGCGCGAGGCCGTCACCTACCGCGGTGGTCCGCTCGTGGTCCTCGGGCCGGCCGGGAGCGGCAAGACGGCGATCGTCGAGGCGCGTTACCGGAGCCTTGTCGCCGACCGCTGCGCACCCGAGCGGATCGCCTTGATAACGCCCTCCGAGGGGCGCGCCGATGCCCTCACGGCCCGCATCGAAGCCGAGCTCACCGGCGCCTACGACGAGCTGTTCGTGCTCACGCCGGTGCGGCTCGCGGCGCTCGTGTGCAGCGGCGCTGCGCCGGACTTCGACGGCCTCGAGTCGGTGCTCGAGCCCGGCGACCGGCTGGCCATGCTGCGCGAGCGGATCGACGAGCTCTCGCTCGAACGCCACGACTTCGCCGGCAGCGTGAGCGCGCTGCTCGGCGGCTTCATCCGGCGGATCGACCGCCTCAAGGCGGAGTTGATCGGGGCCGAGGACTACGCCCGTTGGGCGTCCCGGCTCGAGCGCCTCGCCGCGCCCTCCGAGGCCGCGCTCGAGCGCGAGTTCGCCGACGTCTACGGGTCCCACGAGCGGATCCTCGCCGAGGCCGGGGCCCGGGACGCCGGCGACCTTGTGCGCGATGCGATCGCCACGGTCGCGGCCCATCCCGCAGCGACGCGACGATTCGATCACCTGCTGCTCGACGACGCCCAGGAGCTCGACCTCGCCGCGGCGACGCTGGTCAGGGCGCTGGCCGACAGGCGCCTCACCGCCGCCGGCGACCCGGCACAGGCGCTCCGCCGCTTCCGCGGCGCCGGTGCCGCCCGGCTCCAGAGCTTCTGCGCCGGCGCCCGCGTGATCCGGCTGAGGCAGACCCACCGCTGCCCACAGCCGGTGCTCGCCGCGGCACGCGCAATGGTCGACCTCGATCTCGACCTCGACGCCGCCGCCGCCGCCGACGCCAACGCCGACGCCGACGCGGGGCGCGCCGGCGAGGGCGACGTCGCGTTCTGGCGCTGCGCCAACGAGCGCGCTCAGGCCCAGTCGGTGGCCTCCGAGGTCGAGCGCCTGATCGCCCACGAGGCGATCGACCCGGCGCAGATCCTCGTCGTCGTCCCGGACATCTCGCGCGAGGGCCGCGCGGTGGCGGTGGCGCTCGAGGAGCGGGCGGTGGCCCACCGGGTGGTCGGCGAGGCGGCGTTCTTTCAACGGGCCGAGATCCGCGACGTGCTGGCGTGGCTGCGGCTCTTGGCCGACCCCTCCGACGCCGCCGCGGTCGTGCGCGCGCTCGCCCGTCCGCCGATCGACCTGCGCAGCGTCGACATCGCCCGCTGCACCCAGATCGCCCGCCGGCGCAAGCTCGACATGGTCGCCGCGCTCGCCGCCGCCACCGAGTCGCCGCAGGTGCCGCCGGAAGCGCGCGAGCGGATCCGGGTGTTCCTGAAGCTGTACCGGGCGAGCGCCGCGGCGATCGACACCATGCGCCCCGACCTCTACGTGCACCGGCTGATCGAGCGCCTGGGGCTCCGTCGCCAGCAGCTGTTCGCCGCCCAGGCGGACGTGGTCGAGCGGCTGCGGGCGCTCGCCCGGCTCGGCGAGCTGGCCGCCGCCCACGTGCGCCGCTCCCCGCAGGCCACGCCGCGAGAGTTCGCGCGCTCGATCGCCGCGGTCGCCGACTTCGGCCTGCGCGACCCCGAGGAACCCGAGCTGGTCGGCGCCCGCGCGGTCCAGATCGTCACGCTGCAGTCGGTGGGCGGGCTCGAGGCCGATCACGTCTACGTCGTCGGGCTCCACGCCGGCGCGGCGGTGCCGGCTCCCGAGTGGGTTCCCGACGCGCTGCTGCGCGAGCGGGTGCCCGCGGACGATGAGGCCGGCCGCCAGCGGATGCTCCGCCAGGCGCTGTACGTCGCCGTGACCCGCGCGCGCCGCGGCGCCGTGCTCGCCTACCCGCGGGCGAACGACCGAGGCGCCCAGATCGCGCCCTCACCGCTGCTCGAGGGAAGCCGCGGCGCGCTCGGGAAGCCGTGGGAGGAGCGCGAGGAGGAGCTGTTCGGACCCGCCGAGAGCCTCCACTCGACCTACCGGCTGCTCCGCGACGAGCTCCTCGAGGGCACCATGCGCGCCGGCGGGCGGCTCGGCGAGCTCCGCTTCGACACCGACCTCGACGTCTCCCACGCGGTCGTGCGCTACCTCGAGCTGCTCAAGCTGGCAGCGCTGATCTCCCGCCCCGAGGGGCAGAGCGTGGCCGAGGGTCTGCGCGACGTCAACGCCCGCATCCTCCAGGCGGTGACCGCCGAGCAGCGGGAGATCTTCTCCTCCTCGACGCTCGACGACTACGTGCTCGACGCCGAGCGCGACGCCCGGCGGCGGGCCCAAGTGATCGCCGCGCGCGACGAACCGTCTTTGGAGGCGTTTCTGCCCCGGCGAGGAGAGGGCGTCGTCTTGTCGGCGTCGGACATCGACACCTACCGGACGTGCCCGCTCAAATACAAGTTCGCCCGCGTGTTCCGGATCCCCCAGGAGCCAACCGTCCACCAGCGGTTCGGGATCGCTGTGCACCAGGTGCTCGAGCGCTTCCACGCCCGCGAGGGAGGCGATGGCCCGCTGGCCGACCTGCTCGGGCTGCTCGACGCCGCGTGGCGGCGCGGCGGATTCGGCGACTCCGAGGAGGAGCGTCAGTTGCGGGGCAAGGCCGCGAGCGCGCTGGCCCGCTACCACGAGCGCCTGCAGTCGGCGGAATCGGAGCCGATGTGGTTCGAGCGCGCGTTCACCTTCCGGATGGGCCCGCACCTGCTGCGCGGGCGGGTCGACCGCGTGGACCGCCTGCCCGGGGGCGAGTACGAGCTGATCGACTACAAGACCGGGCGCCCGAAGAGCGCCGCCCAGCTGGCCGACGACGTCCAGCTCTCGCTGTACGCGGTCGGCGCGAGCGAGGCGTGGAACCTCGAGGCCTCGACCCAGGCGTACTACTACCTGCTCGACGACCGGAAGGTCACGGTGCCGCACGACAACGCGGAATGGATCCGCGACGTGACGATGGAGGTCGGCGAGGGCATTCTCTCTCAGGGGTTCGAGCCGACGCCGTCGTTCCCGGCCTGCTCGCGCTGCGACTACCGGCTGGTCTGTCCGGCGGCCGAGCTGTAGGAGGGGCTGCGCGCGCGGGCGCCGCGGCGCTGCGGCCGGCTACGCGCGCGCAGCGTCCGTGGGGCCGGCCAGTCCGAGCTATCGCGGGCTAGACGCTCGGCCCCTCGGGGGGGTCGTCGGCGCCCCGCTGGCGCAGGAAGCGCTGCAGCTCGCGGGCGATCGTCTCGCCCGAGGGCAGCGGTCCAGGGGCCTCCTCGGGCTCCGGGTCGGCGGCCTGCTCGAGGCGCTCGACGAATGCCTGGACATCCGGGTCGCTCTGGACCGCGGCGTTCACCTGACGCTCGTAGTCAGCGGCGGCGTCCTCGAGCTCGGAGGCGTCGACCGCCACGCCGACCAGGCCCTCGAGCTTGCGGACCAGCGCGAGCGCCGCTTTCGGGTTCGGCTGGGCGGCGATGTAGTGCGGGACGGCGGCCCACAAGCTGGCCGACGGCATGCCCTGCTCCTCGCAGGCGGCGTGGAGCACGCCGACGATTCCCGTCGGACCCTCGTAGGAGGAGCGGGTGAGCCCAAGGCGCGTGACCAGCGCGGCGTCCGAGGCGAGGCCGGTCACCGAGATCGGCCGGGTGTGGGGGACGTCGGCGAGCAGCGCTCCGAGCGTGACCACCATCTGGGTGCCGAGCGCCTCGGCCAGCTCGACGATCACCCGCGTGAACGTCCGCCAGCGAAACGACGGCTCGCTGCCGGTGAGCAGGACCAGGTCCCGGGGCGCCCGGGGGACCCGCGCCTCGTAGAGCTCCACCACCGGCCACTCGATTGCCCGCGCGCGATTCTCGACGAACTTGACCCGCGGGCGGGTGCTCTGGAAGTCGTAGAACTCCTCCGGGTCGATCGTCGCGAACCGCCGGGCGCCCAGCGCCCCGCCGACGAAGGTGAGCGCGCTCGAGGCGGAGTCCGCGGCGTCATTCCAGCCCTTGAAGGCGCAGATCAGCGCCGGGGCCCGCAGGCCGTCCGGCCGGTATTCCCATTGCAGTGGCTGCATCCGGTTCACCGTACATCATGGGCGCGTGGGCCTCGGCGAAACCCCCACGGTGCAGGTGAGCCGGCTGCGGCCCGGCGAGACCGTGACGGGCGTCTTCGCCTGCACCCGCAAGGACCGGCTGACAACCCGGGCCGGTGCGCCGTACCTCGCCCTCGAGCTCCGTGACCGCACCGGGACCGTTTCGGCACGGGCGTTTCGGGACGCCGATCGGCTGGGCGGGCGATTCGAGCGCGGCGACCTCGTCCGCGTCACCGGGGCGGTCGAGCGCTTCCGCGACCAGCTGACCCTCGAGCTGAGCGACATCGCCCGGGTCGACCCGGCGACGGTCGATCCGGCGGGGTTCCTGCCCACCGCCTACCGAGACCTCGACGAACTCGACGGATTCCTCGAGCACCTGGCCGGCGAGGTCCACGACCGGGGCTTCGCGGAGCTGCTCGCCCGGCTCCTGCGCGACCAGGACCTGCGCGCGGCGTGGCGGCGGGCGCCGTGCACGCGCGGCGGGCACCACGCGTATCTCGGCGGCCTGCTCGAGCACACCGTCGCCGTGGCGACGCTGGCGTCCGAGCTCTGCCAGCTCCATCCCCGGCTGAACAGCGACCTTCTCCTGACGGCCGCGATCACCCACGACCTCGGCCGCACGCGCGAGTTCACATACGGCGCCGAGCTAGGCCTGACCGATGAGGGCCGGCTGCTCGGCCACCTCGTGCTCGGCGAGCGGCTGCTCTCCGAGCGCGCCGCCGGCCTCGACGACCCGCGCCGGCTGGCCCTGCTGCACTGCGTGCTAAGCCATCACGGGGCGGGCGGGCTGGCCGGCGGCCGCTTCGGATCAGCGGAGGCGCTCGCGCTCTACCGCCTGAACGCGCTCGACGCGGGAGTCAAGGAGGCCTTCGAGCACGGACTCGGGCCGCGCTCGTAGGATCTCTGTCGGCGCGGCACGGGCCTGGTGGCCCATCCAGTCTTCAAAACTGGCAGGGCCGGGCAGCCCCCGGCTTGGAAGGTTCGATTCCTTCGCCGCGTCGTGGCGACGCCTGCACTCGACCCGACTGTTTGCCGCGAGTCGCTGATATGCGCCCTAACTCCTCTGAGCTATCGGTCGATGTGTGTGCGCGGCGATGCTGGTACATCGGGGTATCAGCTGCGGTGGCGCCGGGGCTGTCTCTGGGGGGAGCCCTGCGGGGTGAGCAGCTGCGCGATCGCGGTCTGTGCTGACCATCGTTCGTAGCGCTCGGGCGTCCACCCGCGTTCGCGGACGAGCAGCTGCCAAGTGTTGGGGTGGTTGAGGGTCCAAAGGATGTCGGTGGCCCCCTCGAGGTCGAGGTCGGGGTGGAGCGCTTGCTTGTCGCTCAGGCTCTGGACGATCGCGCGCTGGTTGGCGTGGTACTCGTCCCCGATCCGTGTCCAGAGCGCCTGGATATCGGGGTCGAGTGGCGCGGCGCTGCGGATCACCTCTGCTAGGGCGGCGACGCGCAGCTTCCCCTCGCGCGAGTTGCGCGCGTTGAGACGGAGCTGACGGTCTGGGTCTGGCTCCTGGAGCACCTCGCGGTACCACGGGTGCTGCGCGATCGGAACGTCCTCGGCGCCGGCGCGCAGGCGCTGGTTCCACAGCGCGCGCAGCACGCCGCTCTTGGTCTCGAACGCTACGTACACGGTCTTGAGCGCGACGCGAGCCTCGGCGGCGATCGCCGCCATCGTGGTGGCGACGTACCCGTCGCGCTCGAAGAGGCGCTGCGCCGCGTCGAGGATCTCCAGGCGGGTGACGGCCGCCTGCTCGCGCCGGCGCGGCGAGTCGTATCGGCGTTTGGGCTTGACACGCTCAGTCATTTCTGTAGTGTGTCACATACTTCATTACATGCTGTGAGCACTCAAGTCTCTTAGCGAGTGCTAAAAACGCCGTCGGGACCGATCGGAGGCACACCATGCAGGCCAACAGGATTGCCGAGCGGACGGACGCATCAGCAGGCCCAACGCAGCTCGATCCGCTCCGCGCGCAGCTGCGCGAAATGTGGGGATCGGTCGCCGCGGGATGGGCCGAGCACGCCGACTACGCCGACGCGCGTGGAGCTGCTGTCACCCAGAGACTGCTCGCGCTCACCTACCCCCAACCGGGCGAACGGGTCCTGGAGCTCGCCTGCGGGCCAGGCAGCGTGGGCATCGCCGCCGCTCCGCGCGTCATTCCCGACGGCGAGGTGGTGCTCTCCGACCTGGTTCCCGAAATGACCGCGATCGCGTCGGCGCGCGCGCAGGCGCTCGGCCTGAGCAACGTCCGCGCTCGCGTCCTCGACCTCGAGCAGATCAACGAGCCCGACAGCTCCTACGACGTTGTCCTGTGCCGCGAGGGCCTGATGCTGGTGCCCGATCCCGGCCGCGCCGCACGCGAAATGCGACGCGTGCTGGCCAACCGCGGCCGGCTCGCGCTCGCCGTCTGGGGACCACGCGAGCGCAACCCCTGGCTCGGGATCATGTTCGACGCGGTCAGCGCGCAGCTCGGCCGCCCCGTGCCACCACCGGGGATCCCGGGACCGTTCTCGCTCCAAGACGCCGACCAGCTCCTCGCGCTGCTGTCCGACGCCGGGCTCGCCGACGTGGACGTTGAGGAGCTGGAGGTGCCACTGCACGCCCCCTCCTTTGATGAGTGGTGGCAGCGGGCCTCCGCACTCGCCGGACCACTCGCCA
>JAFAXX010000049.1 GCA_019240655.1 Solirubrobacterales bacterium | reverse complement strand
GCGGCCCGATCGGGCTGCGTGAGCTGTGCACGTTCAAGTACCTGATCGAAGGTTCCGGCCACGCGCGTCCCTGAGCGGCGCCGGCCGTCCCCGCACCCGTGCGCATCGGCATCCTCGGCGGCACCTTCAACCCGCCGCACATCGGTCATCTCATATGCGCCCAGGAGGCGTATGTCCAGCTGGGGCTGAACCGCGTGATCCTGGTGCCGGCCCGGATCCCGCCGCACAAGCACGTCGAGGAGGAGCCGGGCGCCGAGCACCGGCTCGAGCTGTGCCGTCTGGCCGCGCGGGACGAGGGCCGCTTCGAGGTCTCCGGCCTGGAGATCGCCCGGCCCGGACCGTCGTACACGGTCGATACGCTTGAGGAGCTGCATTCACGAGCACCCGATAACGAGCTCTTCCTCATCGTCGGCGGAGACATCGCCGCAGGGCTGCCCGAGTGGCGTGAGCCGGAGCGGGTCCTCTCGCTGGCCACGCTGGCTGTGGCCACGCGGCGAGGGACCTCGCAGGCCGACGTCGAGCAGGCGCTGCAAAGCCTTCGAGGAGGAGAGCGCGCGCGGTTCTTCGAGATGCCGACGATCGGCATCTCCTCGACGATGGTCCGCCGCCGGGTCGTATCGGGGATCCCGGTGAGGTACCTCCTCCCGGACGCAGTGGCGAGCTATATCGACAATCACCGGCTATATCGGAGCGTTGCCCCTAGATGAGTCCTGAAGAGATTGCGGCCGCGGTCGTGCGCTACGCGCTGGATCGAAAGGCGCTCGACATCGTCCAGCTCGACTTGCGCGAGATGATCGGGTACACCGATTACTTCGTGATCTGCACGGGTCGCAGCGATCGCCAGACGAAGGCGATCCACGACGCGATCTACCAGGGGATGAAGTCAGAGCACGGAATGCTCCCGCAACGCGTGGAGGGCCTCGGCCAGGCCCACTGGATCCTGATCGACTATCTCGACGTGGTCGTCCACGTGTTCACGCCGGCGACGCGCGAGTACTACCGCTTGGAGCAGCTCTGGGGCGAGGCGCCTGCCACGACGATGGGTGAAGCCGCCGCGACCGCGGCGCGCTGACGCGGCGCCGACGAGGCTAGAGCGCCGCCAGCAGCTTCGGAGCGACCTCCTTCTTGCGGCTCATCACCCCGGGCAGTCCGATCTCCCCGTCGGTCGGCGTCGCTCCGAATGCGCGCGCGGCTCCCAGGGTGTCGCCGGCGACGAGCAGATCAGTTCCCTTGCTGAGCACGTCGGTCACCATCAGCGCGTAGAGGTGGAGCCCCTGCGCGCTGCGCGCGGCGACCAGCGCATCCAGCAGCTCGCGCTTGCGATCCCGAAGCGATTCGCCGACGACCTCGATCTGAGCGATGCAGATCTCCCCGCCGGCGGCGTGGTAGCGCTTGGCGTCCCGGGAGATGATCTCCTCCGCGCTGACCTGCGAGACGTCGGAGGTGGCCTCGAACATCTCGCGGCCGAATGTCAAGGCGTCGAGGGTCAGGACGCGCTCGAGGTATTCGATCACCGAGCGGTCCCGCTCCGTCGTGGTGGCGGAGTTGAGGATCACGGTGTCCGAGAGGATCGCCCCGAGCAACATGGTCGCGGTCGAGCGCCTCGGCTCCATCCCGCTCTGGCGGAAGCGCTCCACCACGAGCGTGGCGGTCGACCCGACGGGATCGAATGTCGCCGTCACCGGCACGCGGGTCTCGATCGAGCCGATGTGATGGTGGTCGAGGATCTCGACGATCTCGGCCTGCTCGACGCCGACGACGCTCTGGCCCTGCTCGGCATGGTCGACGAGGATCACCTGGCGCCGGCGCGGCGAGACCAGACTGGAGCGCGTCACCAGCCCGACCGGATGGCGCTGGGCGTCGATCACCACAGCGGCGCCGTAGTGGCTCTCCTTGACCTGCTCGGAGACGTCGACGACCAGGTCCTCGGTGGTGATCGTGAGAGGGTCGCTCTCCATGAACGCCCGGCAAGGGGCGGCCAGGGTGATCATCCGGCCGGTCACGTAGGTGTCGAGCGGCGAGATGACCACCGCGGTACGCCGCTCGTCGGCCAGCTCTCGGGCCTCCGGCGCAAGCGCTGAGCCGTTCGAGAGCACGACCAGCGCGGCGCCCAGCTCGATCGCCAGCTTCTGGGCGTCGCCCCGGTTGCCCGTCACCACGACGTCGCCTTCGG
Organism: Solirubrobacterales bacterium; assembly: GCA_019240655.1. GTDB lineage: Bacteria > Actinomycetota > Thermoleophilia > Solirubrobacterales > Solirubrobacteraceae > Palsa-465. Next base: position 10,551 of record JAFAXX010000049.1, on the reverse strand, counting down.
AGATGCCGCTGGGGGCCGTGACATCCATCGCCTGCACCCACACGCGTCCGGCCAGCAGCTTGTCCTCACCCGCGATCAGCTCGCCCTGGAGGACGTCGACGATCGCCCCGATGCGGGTCGGCGCCTCCTCGAGCGTCGAGGTCGCGCGGCTTTCTCGGATGTACCGGCGGGCCAGCGCACGTTCGGTGACCAGCCCGACGAGGCCGCCGTCGTCGTCGACCACCGCCACCAGGTCGAGCTGCGCTCGCGCCATCGCCAGCCCGGCCGCGCGGATCGGCTCGTCCTCCCGGGCGACGGGGAAGCTCCTCTGCATCAGGTCGCAGGCGCGGAGCATCACGTGGGAGAGGAGCTCCGGCTCGGGCGCGTCGCTCCGCTCGAGCACCCATTTGGTCTGGGCGTTGCATTCGCCGAGGCGCACCGGGACGTACTCGTTGTTGGGATCGAGGCGCCCCTTGAGCTCGGCGTAGCCGATTGCCGCGGCGATCGAGTCGGTGTCCGGGTTGCGATGGCCGGTGACGTAGACGGCGGGCACGGGCGGATTATCGCGCCACCGTCCAGTCCGCGACGCTACGCCGGCGGCGCCGCTGCGGGGAATATTGTTAGTCGTGTGAAACCGCTTGATACCGCCACCAGTTCACCGCGGATCGGCTACCTCGTCTACCGTCTCGAGCGGCGTCTGCGCTCGCGGATCGACCAGGCGGTGCGCAGCCACGGCGTAACGGCGACCGAGTTCCTCACTCTGAGCGTGCTGCGCGAGCGGGACGGCCTGTCGTGCGCTCAGCTGGCGCGGCTGGCGTTCGTCACCCCGCAGGCGATGAACCTGGTCGTCTCCGCGCTCGAGCGCCGCCGCCTGGTCGAGCGCCGCCAGCATCCCGAGCATCGCCGGGTGCTGCGGACGTCGGTCACGCCCCAGGGGCTCGACGTCCTGGACCGCTGCGACCACTCGATGGACGAGATCGAGAGCGACATGCTCGCCGACCTCTCGCCGGAGACGATCGAGTCGGTTCGGCACGCGCTCGCTTTCTGTGCGCGCTCGCTCGAGCTGGCGAAGCCGTCCTGGTGAGCCGCCAACCGCGCTCCCGGCGCGACTCGTGCCGAGCGTGAGTGGAGCTAGCGGGGCTCGAACCCGCGACCTCGTGAATGCCATTCACGCGCTCTCCCAGCTGAGCTATAGCCCCGTCGGGTCGCCCTCAAGGGTAGTACATGGCCGAACGGGCCGAAGTAACCTGAACGGAGACCATGGCAGACCGTCGCTACGACCCCAAGCAGATCGAGCCGAAATGGCAGGCGGTGTGGGCCGACGAGCACACCTGGGAGGTCTCCAATGAGGCGATCGGCCATCCGGGCGCCGACCCGCGGGCGAAGTCCTACGTGCTCGAGATGCTCCCCTACCCGAGCGGCGAGCCGCACATCGGGCACCTCAAGAACTACGCGCTGGGCGACGCGATCGCCCACTTTCAGCGCCGCCTCGGGCGCCGCGTGCTGCACCCGATGGGCTACGACGCGTTCGGCCTGCCGGCGGAGAACCACGCGATCAGCACCGGCGTTCATCCCCGGCGATCGACCGACGAGTCGATCGCCGCCTTCCAGCAAGCGTTCCGTTCGTGGGGCATCTCGATCGACTGGTCTCGGGAACTGGCCACGCACGAGCCGAGCTACTACCGCTGGACGCAGTGGATCTTCGTGAGGCTGTTCGAGCGGGGCCTCGCGTACCGCAAGGAGGCGGCCGTCAACTGGTGCCCCCACGACGCCACCGTGCTGGCCAACGAGCAGGTGATCGACGGCCATTGCGAGCGCTGTGGCGCTGCGGTCGAGGTTCGCCAGCTCGAGCAATGGTTCTTCCGGATCACCGACTACGCCGACCGTCTGCTCGACGACCTCGACACGATTGAGTGGCCTGCGCACGTGAAGGCGATGCAGCGCAACTGGATCGGCCGTAGCCACGGCGCCGAGGTGACGTTCCGCTGTGAGGAGCTCGGGATCGACTATCCGGTGTTCACCACGCGCCCGGACACGCTGTTCGGCGCCACCTTCTTCGTCATGGCGCCGGAGCACCCGGATGTGTTCCGCCTCGCCCAGGGAACCGCGCGCGAGCAGGAGGTGCACGAGTACGTCAACCACGCGCTGGCCGAATCGCCGGAGCTGCGGGGTGCCGCCGAGAAGCCCAAGACCGGCGTGCCGCTGGGGCGCACGGTGACCAATCCGCTCACCCGAGAGCAGATCCCGATGTTCGTCTCGGACTACGTGCTGATGGAGTACGGCACCGGAGCGATCATGGCGGTCCCCGCCCACGACCAGCGCGACTACGAATTCGCCACGGCGTTCGATCTCCCGATCCGCGCGGTGATCGCCCCCGCGGGTGACGCGGACCACGACGCGGACCACCCGCCCGCGGACCAGGCCTTCGTCGCCCACACCGAGAACGAGCGGCTGATCAACTCCGGCGAGTTCACCGGCCTGAACGCGGTCGCGGGCCAGCAGGCGATCGTCGACTGGCTCGACCGCGAGGGCCTCGGCCACGCCTCGGTTCACTTCCGCCTGCGCGACTGGCTGGTCTCCCGCCAGCGCTACTGGGGGTGTCCGATCCCGATCGTCTACTGCGAGCGCTGCGGAATGGTCCCCGTGCCCGAGGCCGACCTGCCGGTCGAGCTGCCGGACGTCCGGGACTACCAGCCCAGGGGACGCTCGCCGCTGGCCGCCGCCGAGCGCTGGGTCAACGTCAAATGCCCGAGCTGCCGAGGCGACGCACGCCGGGAGACCGACACGATGGACACCTTCGTCGACTCCAGCTGGTACTTCATCCGCTACTGCGACGCCCGTAACTACGCCGCCGCGTGGGACCGCCCGGTCGTGGACGCCTGGATGCCGGTCGACCAGTACATCGGCGGGGTGGAGCACGCGATCCTGCACCTGATGTACGCCCGCTTCTTCGTCAAGGCGTTTGCCGACCTCGGCTTGGTCGGCTTCCAGGAGCCGTTCCGCGCGCTGTTCACCCAGGGCATGATCCTCGGCCCCGACGGGCAGAAGATGTCGAAGTCCCGCGGCAACGTGATCAGCCCGACGCCGATCGTCGAGCGCCTCAGCGCCGACGCCGCGCGCTGCTACGTGCTGTTCATCGGGCCTCCCGATCAGGACGCGGCGTGGTCTGAGACCTCGCTCGAGGGCGTCCACAAGTTCCTCGCCCGCCTCTGGCGGCTCGGCGACCAGCTGGCCGCGAGCGAGGGCCGGGAGTCGGCCGATCAGCCGCCCGATCCCGCCGGCGACGATCTCGCGGTCGTCCGCAAGGCCAACTGGGCGATCGAGAAGGTGACCGGGGACCTGCTCGGGCGCTTTGCCTTCAACACCGCGATCGCGGCGGTGATGGAGCTCGTCAACGAGATCTACCGCCACCCCGGGGCCGGCGCCGACGCGCGGCGCTTCGCCACCGCCACCGCCGCCTCGCTGATCTTCCCGTTCGCGCCACATCTCGGGGCGGAGGTCTACGAGCTCGTGACCGGCCGCCGGGTGTGGGAGGAGCCGTGGCCCGACGCCGACGCCGACATGCTGCACGCCGACACCTTCGAGCTGGTCTGTCAGGTCAACGGCAAGGTCCGAGACCGCGTCAGCGCGCCGACCGGCGCGGCGCGGGAGCAGCTCGAGCAGCTCGCTCTGGCGACCCGAGGCGTCCAGGCCCACGTCGACGGGCACGAGATCGCCCGGGTCATTGTCGTGCCGGACAAGCTGGTCAACGTCGTCGTGCGGTAGCCGACCGGTTGCTCGAGCGACCCTACGTGGCGGTGGTCGGCCCGGGGGAGGCGAGCGCCGACGAGCTTGCCGCCGCCGAGGCGGTCGGAAGCCGACTGGCGCACGGCGGTGCCGTGCTGGTCTGCGGCGGCCTCGGCGGCGTGATGGCCGCCGCCTGCCGAGGCGCCGCCGAGGCCGCCGGCGTGACCGTCGGGATCCTTCCCGGGCTCGACCGCGCGGCGGCCAACCAATGGGTGGCGCTCGCGTTGCCCACCGGCCTCGGCGAGCTGCGCAACGGCCTCGTCGTCCGCGCCGCGGACGCAGTGATCGCGGTCGGTGGCGCGTACGGCACGCTCTCGGAGATCGCGCTGGCGCTGAGGGCCCGAACACCGGTGATCGGGCTCAGCACGTGGAGAATCCACGGCGTCGAGGCCGCGTCCTCGCCCGAGGCCGCCGCCGCCCGGGCGCTCGAGCTCGCCCGGCGGCACGACTAGACTCCGGCGATCCCCGGTTTCAAGGCCGCCTACCTGATTCACGGCGACGACCACGGCCGCATCGCCGAGCGCCGCGCCCGCCTGCGAGCGCTCGCCGAGGCCGAGAGTGGCGCACAGGGGGTCGAGCTGTTCGCGGACGACACCGCCACCCCGGAGGCGGTGGCCGCCGCCGTCAACTCGCTCACCTTCGCTCTCGGCCGGCGCTTCATCATCGTCGACACCGTCGAGCGGTGGAAGGACAAGGAGCTCGACCCGCTGCTCGCCCCGCTCGCCGCCATCCCCGCGGACACCACGGTCGCCTTCTTCGCCCGCGAGGACAGCCGCGCGAAGGCGCCGGCCAAGCTGCACGACGCGGTTCGCCGAGCCGGCGGCGACGTCAGCGCCGAGGTCGCCGTCAAGCCGTGGGAGCTGCCGAAGTGGGTGATCGCGCGCGCTCGCGAGTTGAAGCTCGAGCTCGAGCCCGACGCCGCTCGGGCGCTCATCCACCACGTCGGCGATCGACAGCAGCGGCTCCTGCGTGAGCTCGAGAAGCTCGCGCTCGGCGCCGACCCCGGCGCGGGCGCGCGGATCGACGCCGTGCAGCTCGACGCCCTGGCGGCGCCCTCGGCGGAGGCGAGGGCGTGGTCGCTGGCCGACGCGCTCGTCGCCGGCGACGCGCCGGCGGCGACCTCGATGTACCTCATGCTCCGCGCCCAGGGGGAGCGCGTCCCTGGACTCCTGTACTGGATGGCTCAGCGCGTCCGCATCGCGCACGACGTCGCCCAGGCGATCGAGGCGGGCGAGCCTCCGGCGCAGATCAAGCGTCGGCTGCGGATGCCCTCCCGAGCCGCCGACCGGCTGATCGCCGATGCTCGCCGAACCGGGGTCGAGCAGCTCCGCGACGCCCTCGAGCGGATCGCCGACCTCGAGCTGGCCTCGCGCGGCGGCGGTTCGGCCGCGGTGAGCGAGGACACCGCTGCGCTACGGGCGATCGCCGCGATCGCCGGTTAGAGCAGAGGTGGTCGCTCCGGTCAGCTCGGCCAGCCGAGCGTCGCGTCGGCTACCGCGCGCCGAAGCTTCTCGAGCCGGCCGTCACGATCGTCCACGACACGCATGAGCTCGTCGAGCCGACCATCGCGCGCGGCCACCTGGTGGTCGAGCTCGACGACGCGGTGCTCGAGTTCGACGTTCGCGCGGGCGGCGCCGTCGCGCTCCGCGGTGGCCGCGTCACGCGCCGCCACCGCCGCATCTCGCTCCGCGCCGGCGCGCGCGAGCTCGGCTTCGGCTTCGTCCCGCCACGCGAGGGCGGCAGTGACCTCGCGGCGGGCGGCCTCGAGCTCGCCGGCCAACCGCTCGACCTCACGGCGGGCGGATTCGAGCTCGCCGGCCAACCGCTCGACCTCACGGCGGGCGGACTCGAGCTCGCCCGCCAAGCGCTCGATCTCGTGGCGCGCGTCCATGATTTCGCGCCGAGCCGTCCTCACCGGCGCCGCTCCGCGCGGGCGCGACGCGGTTCCCGACCACGACAGCTCGCCGACGCCGCGCTGGCGCGGCGCCCTGATCCGGATGCCGGCCTGCGACTCGCCGCCCGGCGCGGGCAGCGCGATCTCGATATCCGGCGCGACCGCAAGCTCGGCCTCGAGGACCGTCGCGTCGTCGGGCGCGACGGCGAACTCCGCGTGCCACGGCATGCCGTCCTCGGCCGCCCACGGCTTGTGCGCCAGATCGGCCAGCGACCGGCTGTGGCCGCCGCTCGTGCGCAGCGTCAGCGTCGGGCGCACGAACCGCCGCCCGCGCACGCCAAACCATCGTCCGGTCACCGATAGGCGGTGCTCGTCGGTCAGCTCGAAGCGATCGAGCTCGAAGAACACGCTGGCCATCGACTCAAAACCTACCCGGAAAAGCCGGACGCCTGTCGCCTGGGCGAGGGCGGCGTCCCGGCATCGCCTCGTGGCCGGCGGGGGCCGTGTTGCGGCGGGCGCTACGCGCTCAGGCGGCCGCTACCCGCTCAGGCGCCGCTTCGCACCCGCGCCGCGCGGGACTTCCGGCGCGCGCCGGTGTTCCGGTGGATCGCGCCGCCCTTGACCGCCTTGTCGATCGACCGCACGAGCACGCGATGCTCGGCGTCGGCCGCGGCCTCGTCCCCGGCCGCCATCGCCCGCTCGAGCCGGCGGAAGTAGGTCTTGATCCGGGAGGTGTAGCGCCGGTTCTCCAGGCGCTCGCGCGCGGCTCGTTCGATCCGCTTCTTCTGTGAAGGTATGTTCGCCATGAGCAGAGAGAAGCCGCGGTTATTTCCCGCGGCGCGTCCCTACTATAGCGCCGCCGTGTCGGAGGACACCATCGCCGCGAGCGCGCCCGCGCGCCGACGCCGCTTGAGCGTCAACACCGCGATCTTCGCGCTGGGCACCGGCGTCTCCCGCGTGGCGGGCCTCGCCCGGGAGATCGTCGCGGCGAGCTTCTTCGGCACGAGCGCATCGGCGTCGGCGTTCACGATCGCCTCCCAGATCCCCAACCTGATGTCGAACCTGTTCGCACAGGCTGCCCTATCGGCCGCCTTCGTGCCGGTGTTCACCGACCTGCTCCAGCAGGGCAAGCGGCGCGAGGCGTTCAAGCTGGCCTCGTCGCTGTTCTGGATCATCCTGCTCGCGCTCGGCGCCCTCACCGCCCTGGGCATCCTCCTGGCCGGGGTGATCATGCCGCTGTTCACCGGCACGACGTTCACCGCCGCCGACAACGCGCTGACCGCCGGGCTCGCGCAGGTGCTCTTCCCGGTCGTGCTCCTGCTCGGTCTCACCGGGTTGTTGGTGGGGATCCTCCAGTCCTACGACGAGTTCACGATCCCGGCGATCGCGCCGGCGATCTGGAACCTGGTCATCCTCGCCCTGCTGATCGGGCTGCGCTCGCGCCTTCACCCGCCGATCTACGCCTACGCGGTGGCGTGGCTGGTGGCGACGGTGGTGCAGATGCTGCTCGTCGCCTCGGCGCTCAGGCGGATCGACTTCCGCCTGCGCTTCGAGCTCGACTGGCGCGACCCGCGGGTCAAGCAGGTCTTTGTGCTGATGCTGCCAGTGACCATCGGGCTCGGGATCGTGAACCTCGACCAGCTGCTCAACTCGGTATTCGGTGCGCTCGTCTCCACGGCGGCGCCGCGGGCAATCGACCAGGCGTTCCGGATCTACATGCTCCCCCAGGGCGTGTTCAGCGTCGCTGTCGCGACCGTGCTGTTCCCGACCCTGAGCCGGCAGGCCGCGCGGGGCGCGCGGGCCGAGATGCGGCGCACGATCGGCAACGGGGTGCGCCAGATCAATCTGCTGCTGATCCCGGCGGCGGCGCTGCTGATCGTCCTGGCCGTCCCGATCACGCGGCTCGTTTACCAGCGGGGGAGCTTCACCGCCGGCTCTACTCACCTGGTTTCGATCGCGCTGTTCTGGTTCGCCTTCAGCCTGCCGTTCGGGGGCGTCAACCTGCTCCTGACGCGAAGCTTCTTCGCGCTGCAGCGCCCCTGGATCCCGACCTCCTTCGCCGCGATCAACATGGTCGTCGACGTCGTGGTCAGCGTCGGGCTCTACCGGCCGCTGGGGATCGCCGGGCTGGTGATCGGGACCGCGGTGGCCAACATCGTGATGACCGCGCTGCTGCTGCACCGGCTGTGGCTCGGCTTCGGCCGCAGCCTCGAGCTCTCGCACACGTTGATGATCACGATCCGGATCGTGGTCGCCTCGGTCCTGATGGCGGCCGTGGCGCGGGGGCTTTGGGCGGTGCTCGACGGGCTCGCCGGGCGCTCGCTGGGCGCCGAGGCGATCGCGGTGGCCGTCCCGGTCGCCGCTGCCTGCGCGGTGTACGCGAAGCTCGTGCTCAGCCTGCGGATCCCCGAGGCGCGCCAGATCGAGGGCCTGGTCGTCGGCCGCCTGCGCCGCGGGTAAGCTGTCGCGCCGATGGTCGACCTCGCGGGCCTCTATCGCCGTCACTTCTCCGACCCGCAACGCGAGCGCGCGTTCCTCAGCGCCCTCGGCTTCACCACCGCGTTCGGGGTCGCCCGCGGGATCACCCACGCGATCCGAGCCGGGGTGGGTCCGTTCGGCAACGTCAGCACCGGCGGCACGCACATCCACCACTCCACGTTCGGCATCCTGGGCCTGCTCGGGTGCGGCTACGTCTGGACCTATCAGTGGGCGGTCGGCAGGCCGAGGCACGGCTGGCCCTCACGCGTCAGTGCCGCCGCCTACGGGGTCGCCTCGGCGCTCACGCTCGACGAGTTCGCCCTGTGGCTCGATCTCGAGGACGATTACTGGAACAAGCACGGCCGCAAGTCGATCGACGCGGTGGCGATCTTCGGCGGCGTGCTGACGATGGGCGTGGCCGGCCGCGGCGCGCTGCAGGAGCTCGGCCTCTTGCCGAAGCTCGCGCGCGAGAAGGCCTGAGCCGCGCCGCCACGCGCGGAATACCCTTTCAGGGGAGGCCCCATGTCCGACCCTGCGCAGATCCGCAACTTCTCGATCATCGCCCATATCGACCACGGCAAGTCGACGCTCGCCGACCGCATCCTCGAGCTCACCCACACCGTCGATCCGCGCGCGATGCGCGCCCAGCTGCTCGACTCGATGGAGCTCGAGCGCGAGCGCGGGATCACGATCAAGGCCCAGGCGGTGCGGGTCTTCTACACCTCACCGCGCGACGGGCGCACCTACCAGCTGCACCTGATCGACACCCCCGGGCACGTCGACTTCACCTACGAGGTCTCCCGCTCGCTGGCGGCCTGCGAGGGCGCGCTGCTGGTCGTCGACGCCTCGCAGGGCGTGGAGGCGCAGACGGTGGCCAACACGTATCTGGCCGTCGACGCCGGGCTCGAGCTCATCCCGTGCCTGAACAAGGTCGACCTGCCGGGCGCCGAGCCCGAGCGGGTGGCCCGGGAGGTGGCCGAGCTGCTCGGCGAGCCGGCCGATCAGGTCCGCCGGATCAGCGCCAAGACCGGCGCGGGGGTGACCGACGTGCTCGACGAGCTGATCGAGCGGGTGCCGCCCCCGGAGGGCGACCCGGACCGGCCGCCGCGCGCGCTGATCTTCGACTCCGAGTTCGACCAGTACCGCGGGGTGATCGCCTACATCCGGGTGGTCGACGGGACCTTCACCAAGGGCGACGCGATCAAGGCGATGCAGGCCGGCACCGAGGCCGAGATCGACGACATCGGCTTTTTTACCCCCCAGATGGCCTCGGCCCGGCAGCTCACGGCCGGCGAGGTCGGCTTCCTGATCACCGGGATCAAGGACGTGACCAGGCTGCGGGTCGGCGACACCCTGACCGCCAAGGCGAGGCCGGCCGCCGAGCCGCTGCCCGGCTACCGCGAGGTCAAGCCGATGGTGTTCTGCGGCCTCTTCCCGATCGATTCCGACGACTACCCGGACCTGCGCGACGCGCTCGAGAAGCTGACTCTGAACGACGCCGCGCTGAGCTGGGAGCCGGAGACCTCGGACGCGCTCGGATTCGGCTTCCGCTGCGGGTTCCTCGGGCTCCTGCACATGGACATCGTCCGCGAGCGGCTCGAGCGCGAGTACGACCTGGAGCTGCTGGCCACGATGCCGAGCGTGGAGTACGAGGTGACGCTGACCGACGGCGAGATGCTGCCGGTCCACAGCCCCAACGACATGCCCGACCCGGCCCGCGTGCAGGAGGTGCGCGAGCCGTACATCCGCGCCTCGATCCTGACCCCGAAGGAGTACGTCGGCCCGATCATGGAGCTCTGCCAGGACCGCCGCGGCGAGCACGCCGGAATGCACTACCTCTCCTCGGAGCGCCTCCAGCTGACCTATGACCTGCCGCTTGCCGAGATCGTGCTCGACTTCTTCGACCAGCTCAAGTCGCGCACCCGCGGCTACGCCTCGCTCGACTACGAGCTGATCGGCCTGCGCCCCTCCGATCTGGTCAAGCTCGACATCCTGCTCGCCGGCGAGCCGATCGACGCGCTGTCGATGCTCGTGCACCGCTCGAAGGCCTACGAGTCCGGCCGCACGCTGACCGAGAAGCTGCGCGAGAAGATCCCGCGCCAGCAGTACGACGTCCCGATCCAGGCGACGATCGGCTCCCGGATCGTCGCCCGAGAGACGATCAAGGCCTACCGCAAGGATGTCACGGCCAAGTGCTACGGCGGCGACATCACGCGCAAGCGCAAGCTGCTCGAGCAGCAGAAGCGGGGCAAGCAGCGGATGAAGCAGGTGGGACGGATCGAGGTCCCCCAGGAAGCGTTCTTGGCAGTGCTGGAGCTGGGGGAGTAGGCCCGCGGAGACGGGCTCCGCCTCCTACCTCGAGCTGTCGCTGCGAGGCGGTTAACGGTAACGGTGAGCCGTGCCGTAGTAGCGCG
>JAFAXX010000144.1 GCA_019240655.1 Solirubrobacterales bacterium | reverse complement strand
TGAGGGTCGTGTGTCCCCGGCGCGAGGTCGACGACGTCGGCGACCGCATACCGCCGCGCGAGCTCGAACTCGTCCTCGCTCAAGGCGGAGGCGAGGCTGCGGTCGGCGTCCAGAATTGGGACGCGCATGACATGACGACTATCCCCGAGCGCGGACGCCACGTCATTCGCGTACCCGCGCGTATGCCCGGTAACACCTGCCTGTCAGCGGTCGAACAGCGCAGGCCGGCCGAGGCGTACCCGGTCGACGCACAGGCAGCCCGACGGGATGCATCGGCTAGCCGCGGGAGAACCGAGCGCCCTCGGCCCGGGCCGGGAGCCAGCCGCGTCTCGACACTCGCGAAGGGGCGATCTACGCTTGTGCTCATCGCACAGGCGACGCTCCCCATGATTGCTGGCGGCCAGCGAGGCGGACTCGAGGCCTAGCGATGCTGCCACCGCGGCTCGTACGGCGCCTCGCGGTCCATCCGCTCCTGCTGGGCGGCGGAGCGGCCATGGTCGTGCTCTCTCCGATCCTCGGGGTGCTCGCCGCGGCAGCTTCACCGTTTCTCGGCAACTGGCGCCCGTTGCGATTGCTGTGGGTGTCGATGTCATACCTGGTTTGGGACATCCTGTCCACGCTTGGCTTCGCCGGTCTCTGGGTCGGGAGCGGCTTCGGCGCCAAGGTGCAGTCGCCACCGATCCAGCGGGCTCATTACGCCATCTTGCGGTGGTTCATGAGTGGACTGTGCAATTCCGGGCTGCGCGCGGTCCGAAGCTGGATCGAGGTGACCGACTTCGCGGGCGCTGAGGCGGCGCTTTCCGACCATCGACAGCCGGTGCTGGTCTTCAGCCGCCATGCCGCGGTCGGCGACTCCTTCATGCTCGTCCACGTGCTGATGACCCGCTACGGTCGACGACCGCGCAGTGTGATGAAGGCGCTGTTGCAGTGGGATCCCTTCTTCGATCTGTTCGGCAACCGGCTACCGAACTGCTTCGTCGCCGGTGCCGGTCAGGAGCTGATCGATGGCATCCGAAGGCTCGCCGACGGCCTCCGTCGCGATGAGGCGCTATTAATCTTTCCGGAGGGCGCGAACTTCACCGAGGCCCGCAGGCAGCGGACGATCAAGCGGCTCGAGGCGGGAGGCCACTTCGATGCGGCCGAGCGGGCGCGCGCGCTCGAGAACCTGATGGCGCCGAGGCCCGGCGGTGCGCTGGCGGCGCTTGACGGCGCCCCTGAGGCGGACGTGATCTTCGTCGCGCACACCGGCCTTCCGGACCCACGCTCAAGCATTGACCTTCTCCGGCTTGTCCCGCTCGACCACGCCGTCCAAATCGGCTTGTGGCGGGAGCCCGCGGCCGGGATCCCCTCTGACCGGGAAGATCGAATCGATTGGCTATTCGCCTGGTGGTGCCGGCTGGATGCGTTCGTCACCGAGCGGGGAGGAGAGCGGACGAGCGTGGCGGTGCCTGCGGTCTCGCCTTCGTGAACCCTTGAGTGCCCCGGTTCCGCGAGGACACTTGAGGGCTTTCGTCGAGAGACGTGACCGGGAGGTGAGATGTGCCTCGGACCAGACCGCCGGGGGCATTGCCACGACGAGTACGAAAACGTCGATCAAGCCGGGGAGCGGCAGCTCCTGCGCGCCGTCCGCTCCCTGCCCCGAGGCGGTGGCTATTGCCAACCGCTACTCGGGCCTCTCCCGGGTCAAGCAGACAACGGGTCGTAACGGACTCCACACAGCGCAGGCGGTCGCTCTCGCCCCGAAATCCCAGCAAGGCGGATGTGGGCTGCTTGCCGCGCTCAACGTCGGCCTCACGAACGAGGTTCGTCGAACCCTTCTTGACTCGATCGGGAGCTAGCCCGCGCTCGAATCCCCTTCCCTGCGGTGCTCACGAGGCGGCCGAGAAGTGGCCGCCCGGCGCGCGTAGGCCCGGAATTCCGCCTCAAACGCCGGCCACCAATCCCCCCGAAGATCGGCAGGGGTGCGTCGCCGGCGGACGATCCAGACCGCCCCGACGACGGCGACGAGAGCCAGGAACCCCAAGCCGAGAAGGACCAATATCACCTCCACCTGAGCGGCTGTAGCCCCATACTGAGCTGTTACCCCGTACACCAGAGGAGCTCCCAGACCGACGTCTCCTAGGTCAGCACGCGGACCCGCCGCTGAGCCTTGCGGAACGTCCGCCCTTGGCCGGGATCAACACCGGGTAAGCTGTTGCGTGTGATCGGCGACATCCTGCAGCCCACGCACCTGCTGTTCGTGCTCGTGGTCGCGCTGTTGGTCCTGGGTCCGAAGCGCCTTCCCGAGGTGGGAAGATCGCTCGGCAGGGGCCTGCGCGACTTCAGGAGCGCCCTGAGCGGCGAGGAGCAGTCTCATAACGAAGTGCTGAGTCAGACCAGCGCCGAGAGCACGAAGCCTGCCGCCGAGCGGGCTGAGCGCACCAGCTGATCGACTCACCGCGCGAGGCAGTCGCCGGCGGCCATCGCCGCCAGCTGACGCAATCCCACACGCGCGCGCGATCGTCCTGCTCCGGCTCTACGCTCGCAACGTGATCGGTTTCCCGCTCGCCGAGAAGGCGGCGCTCGTCGCGATCCTCCGCCGTCGGCCTCGTGTACCCCGGGTGGCCGACCTACTCGCGGAACATGGCAGCGCGGCGCGTCTCTTCAGCCAACTGGAGGGGGCGGAATCCGCGCGACCGCGCCTCTTTACCGATGAGGGCACCGGCATGCAAGCGCTTCTCGACCAGGCCACGTCGGACGTCGCCCGCTGGGAGGCCGAGGGCACCCAGGTGATCAGCGTTCTCGACCCCGCCTACCCCGAGAATCTCGCGGCGGTACACGACCGGCCGCCACTGATCTTCGTTTCCGGCCGGCTCGAGCCACGTGACATGCAGTCGGTCGCTGTGATCGGATCTCGAATCGCCTCAGAGCAAGGGTCAGCCTCGGCCCGGGCGATCGCCGGCCACCTCGCGAGACGGGGATACACGGTCGTCTCGGGGCTCGCCGCCGGGATCGACCGGGAAGCACATACCGCGGCGATGGCCGCCAATGGGCGGACGGTGGCGGTGATCGGCACGGGCCTCGAGCGGTGCTACCCGCGTGAGAACGCCGCCTTGCAGAGTCGCATCGCCCAGGACGGGGCCGTCGTCTCACGCTTCTGGCCGAGCGATCCGCCGAGGCGCCAGAGCTTTCCGATGCGCAACGCGGTCATGTCCGGCATGGCCCTCGCGACGGTGGTCGTCGAAGCCGGCCCGAAGAGCGGCGCCCGGATCCAGGCTCGCCAGGCGCTCGCGCACGGGCGGCCGGTCTTCCTGCTCGAGTCCGCGATGCGGCACGCGTGGGCCCGGGATCTTGCCCGGCGGCCGGCCACCTACCTGGTCACCGCGCCACACGAGATCACCGACGCGCTCGCGCGGCTCGGCGGCGCGGCGCTCGTCCCCCGAGGGTCGGATGCCGACCGTCCGTGAGCTGACCGCGCTCTACGAGAACTTCCTGCTCGGGCCTCGCCCCGGCGAAGGCGTTTGCGTGACTTGCTTCAACCTGACCGACGGCTATCGGCGCTGCTACGCGTGCACTCGGAGCGAGGCGTGGCTCGACGCGTTCGCGCCGGTCTCCTACAGCCCGGCGCACGAACAGCTCCACCATGTGCTGGCGTGCTACAAGCGGGTGACCGGGGAAAGGGCACGCCGGTCGGCGGCCGAGTTGGCGGCGATCCTGTGGCGCTACGTGTCCGCCCATGAGCAGTGCGTCGCGCAAGCCGCCGGCGCAGAGTTCTTTCCGTTGGTGACGACGGTTCCCTCGGCCGATCCGGCGCGCGACGATAGTCACCCGCTGAGGCGGATCGTCGGCGAGCTCGTCGGGGTCACACGGGAGCGCCACCGGCGCCTGCTGCGGCCCTCGGCCATGGCGCTCGAGCCGCGGGCGTTCAGTCCCCGGCGCTTCGAGGCTCTCGGGCGGCTGAGCGGCGAGGCTGTCCTGTTGATCGACGACACGTGGACGACCGGCGCAAACGCGCAGAGCGCCGCCGCGACGCTGAAGGCGGCCGGCGCCGGTCCCGTCGGCGCGGTGGTCATCGGCCGCCACATCAACCGCCAGTGGCGCGAGAACGACCGCCGGCTCAGCGCGATACCGCAACCCTTCGACTGGGCGCGGTGCGTCCTGTGCGCGCGGCGCAGGTAACAGCGGCAAAACGCGCCGCACAAGCTCAGACCGCGAGCCAAACGGCGGTGTCGACCGGCACCTGGCCGTCGCCGGTCAGCGGACCGCTTGCGAGCAGCAGCGTTGCTCGCTCGGGTGAGGGCACCGGCTCACCGGACAGATTCGCGAGGCAGGCGAATCCCGGTTCGCGCTCGAACCCGAGCGCGCCCGTGGGCACTGCAAGCCACGTAAGCGTGCCGTCGCCGAGCGCCGGGTGAGTGCGGCGAATCTTCAGCGCGCGTCGGTAGAGCTCGAGCATCGACCCCTCGTCGCCGGCCTGGGCCGCGACGCTCAGGGAGGCCCAGGACGATGGCTGGGGCAGCCACGGAGGCGCGCTCGCGCGGTCGGGGCTGAATCCAAACGGCGGCGCCTCACCGGACCACGGGATCGGCACCCGGCAGCCGTCGCGCCCGCGGTCCGTGTGGCCGGACTGCTCCCATCCAGGGTCCTGCAACGCGGACTCCGGAATGTCCTCCACCTCGCCGAGGCCCAGCTCCTCGCCCTGGTAGATGTAGGCGCCGCCGGGGAGCGCGAGCATCAGCAGAGCCGCGGCCCGCGCGCGCTTGCGACCGAGCGCGAAATCGGCCGGCAGGTCGAGCAGGTCCTTGAGTTTGCGCAGCGGCCGGACGCCCTGCGGCCGGGCGTAGCGGGACACCTCCCTCACCGTGTCATGGTTTGACAGTACCCAGGTCGGTGGCGCGCCGACCGCCTCGTGGGCGCGCAGGGCGGCGATGATCGACTCGCGCATCGGCCCGGCCTGCCACGGCGCGAGCAGGAAGTCGAAGTTGAACGCGGTGTGGAGCTCGTCGTCGCGGACGTACTGCGCCAACCGCTC
>JAFAXX010000081.1 GCA_019240655.1 Solirubrobacterales bacterium | reverse complement strand
CGCCGAGCTCTACGGCCGGTGGTATCGCGAGCACCCCGCGCCCCGGATGCTCGGCGAGGCGGTCTACGGCCTGTGCGAGCTCTACCGCGAGCAGATCGGTGAGGCCGACCTGGTCGCCAACCCGGGTTGCTACCCGACCGCCACGCTAGGAGGCACGGATCCTCCCGTCCAGCTCCTCGGCGACGGCTTGCACGATCCGCTCACGCCTGCCCGCCACCTCCTCGTCGGTCAAGGTGCGGTCGGGGGCCCGGAAGACGAGGCGCAGTGCCAGCGAGACGTTGGCCTCGCCGAGCCGAGCCGGGTCGCGGTAGACGTCGAATACGTCCACCCCGGCGAGCAGCGGGGCGCCGGCGCGGCGGACGGTGTCGGTCAGCTGCCGGGCGCTCACGTGCGCGGGCACCACCACGGCGAGGTCCTCGCGCACCTCGGGGAAGCTCGTGACGTCCTCGTAGAGCGCCGTGACCGGCTCGGGCACGGCGTCGAGGTCGACCTCGAACGCGGCCACGGTGTCGCGTAGATCCCACTCGGCCGCCACCGAGGGGTGGATCTCCCCCACCCACCCGACCGGTCGCTCGTCGACCAGCACGGTGGCCGTGCGTCCTGGATGTAGGAACGGCTGCGGCGACTGCGGCGGCGCCACGCTCCAGCGCGCGCCGAGGGCGTCGAGCATGCCCTGCAGCAGCCCCTTGACGGCGAAGAAGTCCGCCGCCGGCGGCTCTGGATCCCGCCACCCGGCGGGTCGGGCTGGGCCGATCAGCAACGCGGCCACGTGGTGGGGCTCGTCGGGCTGCGGCCGGTCGGGGCGCGGGAGATAGACCGCCCCGGCCTCGAACAGCCGGATCGTCGCGATCCCGCGCGCGCGGTTGCGCCGCGCGGTGTCGAGCAGCGAGCCGAGCAGCGTGGTGCGCAGCCGCGACTGCTCGGCCGAGAACGGGTTCTCCAGCTCGAGCGCTCCGCCGCCGGGGGCAACGCGCAGACGCTGGTCCAGCTCGGGCCCGGTGAAGCTCCAGCCGACGATCTCGTTGACGCCCTGAGCGGCCAGGGCGTCGACGGCGCGGCGCCGGAGCCGCTGGCGCGCGGTCAGGCGGCCGGCGGCGCCCCGGCGGGAGGGCAAGGTGGCTGGCAACGACTCGAGGCCGCCGAGCCGGGCCACCTCCTCGATCAGATCGGCCGGCCGGCTGACGTCGCCGCGGCGAAACGCCGGGACGCTCACGTCGAGGCCGTCGTCGACCTCCGCGGTGCCGAACTCGAGCGCGGTGAGGATCTGCCGGCTGCGCTCGCGCGCAACCGGCGCGCCGAGCAGACCGGCGACGCGCTCATCGCGCAGGCGGATCGTCTTCGGCGCGGGGCCGGGGCCGCCGACGTCGACCGTCCCCGGCCGCAGCCGGGCGCCGGTCAGCTCGATCATCAGCCGGGCCGCCACCGCCTGGGCCTCCATCGCCTGCTCGGGCTGGAGCTGCTTCTCGAAGCGGCCCGAGGCCTCGCTGCGCAGCCCGAGCTCGAGCGACGTGCGATGGATGTTCGGGCCGTTCCAGTTGGCCGCCTCCATCAGGACCGTGGTGGTGTCCTCGGCGACCTCCGAGCGGGCGCCCCCCATCACGCCGGCGATCGAGGTCGGGCCGTCGTGGTCGGCGATCAGCACCATCTCGGCGTCCAGCGTCCGGACCTGGCCGTCGAGCGTCCGCACCTGCTCCCCGTCGGCGGCACGGCGGACGGTGAGCCGGCCGCCGGCGACCCGCTCGAGGTCGAACGCGTGCAGCGGCTGTCCGGTCAACAGCATCACGTAGTTCGTGATGTCGACGACGTTCGAGATCGGGCGCTGTCCCGCCGCCATCAGCCGGGCCTTCAGCCACGACGGGCTCGGCCGGATCTCGACGCCCTCGAAGACCCGGGCGGTGAAGCGCGGGCAGAGATCCGGGCAATGCACCTCGATGTTCACGCCCTCGACCGCCCCGCTCGTGCCCGGGTCGCTCGCCCATGGCGCCTCCCCGAGCTTCGCCCCGGTGGCGGCGTGCACCTCTCGGGCGACGCCGTAGATGGCCAGGCAGTCCGGGCGGTTGGGAGTGATTTCGAGCACCAGCACGTCGGTGGCGATCGGCAGCACCGTCGCGAGCGGCGTACCCGGCGGCAGTCCCTCGCCGCCGTCCAGCACCATGATCCCGGCATGCTCGGTCCCGATCGCCAGCTCGTCCTCGGCCAGGATCATCCCCTGCGATTCCACTCCCCGCAGCCTCGCGGGGCCGAGCTTCGTGCCGTCCGGCATCACCGCGCCGGGGGTGGCCACGGCCACGGTCTGCCCGGCAGCCACGTTGGGGGCGCCGCAGACGATCTGCTGACGCCGGCGGTCACCGATATCGACCACGCACACGCGCAGCCGATCGGCGTTCGGGTGCTGATCGGCCTCGAGCACGCGGCCGACGACGAAGTGCTCGAGTGCGGTCACGCCGTGGCGCTCGATCCGCTCGACCTCCGTGCCGGTCATGGCCAGGCGCTCGGCCAGCGCGTGGACGTCCAGCGCCGGCTTTACGTACTGCTGCAGCCACTCGAGCGGGACCCTCATCGGAACTGCTCCAGCAGGCGGATGTCGTTGTCGAAGAACAGGCGCAGGTCGGGAATGCCGTGCCTCAGCATGGCGATTCGCTCGACGCCCATCCCGAAGGCGAAGCCCTGGACCTTCTCCGGGTCGTAGCCGTGCTCGCGCACGTACTCGAACACGTTGGGGTCGACCATGCCGGCGCCGAGGATCTCGATCCACGCGGTGCCCTTGCACAGAGGACAGCGCGCGCCGTCCGCGGTCACGCCGGCGGTGCAGTTGAAACAGGAGACGTCGACCTCGACGCTCGGCTCGGTGAACGGGAAGAAGTGCGGCCGCAGGCGGACCTCGCGCTCGTCACCGAAGATCGCCCGGGCGAAGTGCAGGAGGGTGCCCTGGAGGTCGGCCAGGGTGACGTCAGTGTCGACCGCCAGCCCCTCGATCTGGTGGAACTCCGGCGTATGGGTGGCGTCGGAGTCCCTGCGGTAAACGCGGCCGGGCACGATCGTGTAGATCGGCGGCGGCTGCTGCTCCATCACTCGCACCTGAACCGGAGAGGTGTGAGTGCGCATGAGCACGTCGTCGGTGACATAGAACGTGTCCGTGCGGCCCCGGGCCGGATGCGTGACCTCGTGGTTGAGGGCGTCGAAGTTGTAGTAGACGGTCTCGACCTCGGGGCCCTCGGCGACGTTGAAGCCGAGGCCGATGAACACATCCTCGATCTCGCGGCGCGTCCGGGTGAGCAGGTGCAGGGCCCCGAGAATGGGCTGCGGATCGGCGGGGAGGGTGATGTCGACCGTGTCCTGCTCGAGCTTCTGCTCGAGCTCCGAGGCGGCCAGCTCGCGGTTCCGTTGTTCGATCGCCTGCTCGAGCGCCTTGCGAGCCTGATTGGCCGCCTTGCCCGTGGCCGCGCGCTCCTGTGGCTCGAGCTGGGCCACGCCGCGAAGCAGGTTCGGGAGCTCGGCCTTGCGCCCGAGGTAGCGGATCCGGGCCGCCTCGAGCGCCTGGCTGCTCTGCGCGGTGGCGATCGCCTCACGGGCCTCCGCCTCCAGCTGCGCGATCCGGTCGGTCGTGCTCGAGCTGCTCATGGCGGCGCCATCCTAGTTATCTCGTAGAGCGCGACGGCGGCCGCCATCGCCGCGTTCAGCGAGTGGCTGTGGATCGGAATGTGGGCGACGTGGTCGGCCTGCTCGACGAGCGTTGCCGGCAGGCCCTCGCGCTCGGCTCCGATCAGAAGCGTCACGGTCTCCGGTCGCCCGGCGCCGGCGGACGACGACAGTTCGCGCAGCGGCACGCCACGACGAGCGACGAGGGCGATCGTCGTCCCCGGCAGCGCCCCCACGCCGCCGGCGGCGCTGACACGGGTCACCGGGACCGCGAACACCGCCCCCATGCTGGCGCGCACCGCCTTGGGGCCGAACGGATCAGCGCAGCCCGGGCCGAGCGCGACGCAGTCGACGCCAAAGGCCGCGGCGGAGCGCAGCACGCTCCCGACGTTGCCGGGGTCGCTCACCCCGTGCAGGTAGACGCACAGTGGGCCGTGCGCGGCGGGCGCCCAGCGTTCCTCGTAGAGCGCGAGCGTCCGCGTTCCCGAGCCGAGCTGTGAGGCCGAGTCGAGCAGCTCCGGCGAGACCTCGGTGCCGGGCAGCCCGCTGCCGGCCGCACAGAACCGCTCGAGGGCCGGCCAGCCTGCGGCGTCGGCTGCGGCCAGCAGGTCCTCGCCCTCGGCCACGAACCGCGCCGAGCGCTCGCGCCCGCGGCGCTGGCGAAGCTTGCGGATCTCCTTGAGCTTCTCGTTGTGGTGGCTGGTGATGGTCATCGTCGGGGGATAAAAAAGGGCGCCGTCCTTTCAGGACCGGCGCCCGCGTGCGGAGCTGGAGGTTCGGCTCGCTCAGCCGGCCGCCAGCGCCTCGCGGGCGCGGTCGGCAAAGCGTCGGAAGGTCTGGGCGTCGCGGACGGCGATGTCGGCCAGGATCTTGCGGTCGAGCTCGATGCCCGCCGCCTGCAGGCCGTGGATGAACTCTGAATAGGACAGGTCGTTCTGGCGCGCGGCGGCGTTGATTCGGGTGATCCAGAGGCGGCGGAAGTCCCGCTTGCGGTTGCGCCGATCGCGGTAGCGGTACTGGTCGGCCTTGAGCACGGCCTCCTTGGCGACCCGATAGTGCCGACTGGCGTCGCCGCGGTAGCCCTTGGCGAGCTCGAGCGTCGCGCGGCGCTTCTTGCGGGCGTGGACTGAGCGCTTGACCCGGGTCACTTCTTGACCCCCAAGAGCTCCTTGATCCGGATCGCGTCCTGCGGCGAGATGGTCGCCGGCGTGCCGAGCCGCCGCTTGCGCTTGGGCGACTTCTTCTCAAGGATGTGGCTCGAGAAGGCGCTGCGCCCGCGGACCTTGCCGGTCGCGGTCAGCTTGAAGCGCTTCTTCGTGCCTGAGTGGGTCTTGGTCTTCGGCATGGCCGACGACCTAGTAAAGCAGACGGTTGCGGGCACGGCGAGCGCGCGCGAAACGCGAAGATCGCCACCCTGGCGGTCCGCCCCGGCCGCGTGGCGTCAGGCCGACGCGGGGACGTCCCGAGGGGTGGTCTCGGCCAGCTGCGGCGTGGCGCCGTCCGGGCCGGCGGTCGCCCCGTTCTCGGACTCCCGTTCCTTGTCGGCGGCCAGCACCGCCTTCGACGGCGCTAGCAGCATCGTCATGTTGCGGCCGTCCTGCAGCGGCGACTGCTCCACCAC
>JAFAXX010000076.1 GCA_019240655.1 Solirubrobacterales bacterium | reverse complement strand
CGCCGAGCTCTACGGCCGGTGGTATCGCGAGCACCCCGCGCCCCGGATGCTCGGCGAGGCGGTCTACGGCCTGTGCGAGCTCTACCGCGAGCAGATCGGTGAGGCCGACCTGGTCGCCAACCCGGGTTGCTACCCGACCGCCACGCTGCTCGGCCTGGCGCCGCTGGCGCGCGCGGGGCTGATCGCCGACGTCGTCGTCGACGCCAAATCCGGGGTGTCCGGAGCCGGTCGGGCGGCGACCGAGAAGACGCATTTCGTCAGCGTGGACGAGAACGTCAGCCCGTACGGGCTGCCCCAGCACCGCCACACCCCGGAGATCGAGCAGGAGCTGGCGGTGCTGGGCGCCGACGTGCGGATCACCTTCGTGCCCCACCTGCTCCCGCTCGACCAGGGCGAGCTCGTCTCCTGCTACGTCACGCCGAACCGGGCCGGCGCCGACGACGTGGAGGCGCTCTACCGCGAGGCGTACGCGGGGGAGCCGTTCATCGAGGTCGTCGAACCCGCCCCCGGGGTGCGCGACGTGCGAGAGACGAACATCTGCCGAATCTCCGTGCACCGCGACGAGCGCACCGGCCGCGTGGTCGTGTTCTCGGCCATCGACAACCTCTGGAAGGGCGCCGCCTCACAGGCGGTCCAGAACCTCAACCTGATGTTCGGGCGTCCGGAGGGTGAGGGGATCAGTTGACCGGGACGGCGGCGTTCTTCGGATCGCGCTGGATCGAGGTCCCGGGCCACGTCAGCGAGCGCCCGGGCGGGCTGCCGCTGGGCTTCCGCGCCGCCGGCGTGGCGGCCGGGATCAAGCCGGCCGATGCGCTCGACGTCGGGCTGGTGGTCTCGGACTCGCCGGGGACGACCAGCGCCGCGCGCTTCACCCGCTCGGGGACCCAGTCCGCACCGGTGCTGCTCAACCGCGAGCGCTGCCGGCTGGGGGAGATCCGAGCCGTCGTCGTCAACTCCGGCAACGCCAACGCCGCGACCGGCCTCCCCGGGCTCGAGGCCGCGGCGGGCATGCAGTCGCGGGCCGCCGCGGCGTGCGGGCTCGAGGCCGACGAGCTCGTGGCCGTGGCCTCGACCGGGGTGATCGGCGTGCCGTTGCCGGTGCAGGCGGTCGCGGCGGGCATCGAGGCGGCCGGCGAGGCTCTGCGGGGTGACGGGGAGGCCGACTTCGCCCGCGCGATCATGACCACCGACGCGTTCCCAAAGCATGTCTGCCTGGACGTCGCGCTGAGCGGGGGAACGGTCCGGCTGACCGCGCAGGCCAAGGGGGCGGGGATGATCTCTCCCGGCTTCGCCACCCTGCTGTGCTTCGTCCAGACCGACGCGGCGCTGCCGCCGGAGGTCTGCGACCTGCTCCTCAGCGTGACCGTCAAGCGCTCGTTCGAGCGGGTCAGCGTCGACGGCCAGCTTTCGACCAGCGACACCCTGATCCTCCAGTGCAGTGGCGCGTCCGGGGTCGAGATCGTCCCCGAGACCCCCGACGAGCTGCACTTCGGCGAGGCGCTCGACGCGGTGCTGCGCCAGCTCGCCTTGGCGGTGGTGCGCGACGGCGAGGGCGCCCGGCGGGTCGGCCGGGTGGTTGTGCGCGGCGGCGACGAGGAGGCGGTGCGCCGGGTCGCCCGCGCGGTGGCCAACTCGTCGCTGGTCAAGACCGCGCTCTACGGCGGGGATCCGAACTGGGGCCGGATCGTCCAGGCGGTCGGGATGGCGCTCCCCGGAACCGCCCCGTTGGCCCTCGACGTTTCGATCGAGGGGGTGCCGGTCTGCTCCCGCGGAAGCTACACGCCGCACGACCGTGACGCGCTCAGCGCCGCGGTGAAGCGCGAGGAGGTCGAGTACGAGATCGGGCTGCCCGGCGAGGGGGCAGAAAGCGAGCTCTACTTCTCCGATCTCGGGCACGAGTACATCACGATCAACGCCGACTACACGACATGAGCACCCGCGACGTCGCGACGCTGCTCGAGGCGCTGCCGTACATCCGCGAGTTTCACGGCAAGACGGTGGTGATCAAGTACGGCGGCGCGGCGATGACCGACCCGGGGCTCAAGGCGGACTTCGCCCGCGACGTCGTCCTGCTCAAGTACGTCGGCATGAACCCGGTGATCGTGCACGGCGGAGGTCTCGAGATCACGAGCTACATGGAGCGGCTCGAGCTGCCGGTGCAGTTTGTCGACGGGCTGCGGGTGTCGGACCCGCCGACGGTCGAGGTGGCGAAGATGGTGCTGGTCGGGAAGGTCAACAAGGACATCGTGCTGTTGGTCAACCGCTGTGGACAGCCGGCGGTCGGCCTCTGTGGCGACGACGCGCTGATGTTCAAGGTGACGCGCCAGGCCGCTCCGAGCGGCCAGGACATCGGCTTCGTCGGCCGGATCGAGGAGGTCGATGTCAGGGTGATCACCCACATCGCGCAGGACTACATCCCGGTCATCGCCAGCGTCGGCGCCGACCGGGAGGGCAACTCCTACAACGTCAACGCCGACGAGGCGGCCGGCGCGGTGGCGAGGGCGCTCGGCGCCTACAAGATCATGTTCCTGACCGACGTGTCAGGATGGCTGCTGGATCCCGCCGATCCCGGAAGCATCGTCTCGGAGGCCACGCCGGAGGAGGTATCGGCCGCGCTGCCCGCCGTCAGCGGGGGAATGCGCCCGAAGCTGGCCGCGTGCCTCGAGGCGATCGAGGGCGGCGTCGCGTCCGCGCACATCGTCGACGGCCGGGTCCCGCATTCGCTGCTGCTCGAGCTGTTCACCGATGCCGGGCAGGGCACGATGATCGAAGCGGTGCAGCGGTGAGCCTGGGCGAGCTCCAGGACCTCGAGCGGCGCTACGCCGTTCCGACCTACGCCCGCAACCCGGTCGAGTTCGTACGCGGCGCGGGCGCCCGGCTGTGGGACGCCGAGGGCGAGGAGTACCTCGATTTCCTGGCCGGCATCTCGGTGCTGAACGTCGGCCACTGCCATCCGCGGGTGGTCGCGGCGGTCCGCGAGCAGGTCGGCCGGCTCACCCACGTGAGCAACCTCTACTACACCGAGCCGTCCCTGCGGCTCTCGGCCAGGCTGTCCGAGACCTCGCTCGGGGGGAAGGTGTTCCTCTGCAACTCCGGGGCCGAGGCGATCGAGGCGGCGATCAAGCTGGCGCGCCGGGCCCGTGCCGCAGGCAAGCTGGTGGTGCTCGAGGGCGCGTTTCACGGCCGCACCTACGGAGCGCTGTCGGCGACCCCCCAGGAGGCCAAGCAGGCCCCGTTCGCTCCGCTCGTGCCGGGCTTCGAGGTCGTTCGCAAGAGCCCGGACGCGCTGCGCGCCGCGGTCGACGAGGACACCGCGGCGGTGCTGCTCGAGCCGATCCAGGGCGAGTCGGGGATCAACCTGCTGAGCGACGACCTACTGGCGGCCGCGCGGGAGGCCTGCGACCAGAGCGGCGCGGCGCTGGTCTTCGACGAGATCCAGAGCGGCATGGGCCGCACCGGCACGCTCTGGGCCTACGAGCAGACGGGCGTCGTCCCCGACGCGATGACGAGCGCGAAGGCGCTTGGCGGCGGACTGCCGATCGGCGCGCTGATCACCGGCGAGCGGCTGTCCGACGTGCTCCAGACCGGCGATCACGCCTCGACGTTCGCCGGCGGCCCGGTGATCGCCTCGGCCGCGCTGGCCGCGCTCGAGATCTGCGCGGACCCGGACCTGCTCACCCGGGTGCGCGAGCTCGGGGAGCGCCTGCGCGCCGGTCTGGGGGCGCTTCCCTACGTCGCCCGGGTCCGCGGGCGCGGGCTGATGTGCGCGATCGACCTCGCCGAAGGTTTCGACGCGCCGGAGCTGGCGCGCCGCGCGCTGCTCGAGCAGCGGCTGGTGATCAACGCCACCGGCCCGGCGACGATTCGCTTCGAGCCGCCGCTGATCGTCGCAGCGGCCGACATCGACGAGGCGGTGCAGCGCCTCGATAGGCTCGGTCGATGACGGCCGGCGAATTACTGCCCCCGGATGACATGACGCTCGCCGCCGCCGGCGAGGCGCTCGCCAGCCGGCTGCCGGTGCGGGGCGGCGATGTCAGGCCGACGCGCCGCAGCTACTACGACACCTTCGACGGGCTCCTCTACGCCGCCGGGCGATCGCTCGTGCACGAGGACGGCCATCTCGAGCTCGTGGAGCGCGACTCCGGCGCGGTGCTCTGCCGCGCGGCCGCCGACCGTCCCGCGAAGCCGCTGTTCGCCCGCGAGCTCGAGCCCGGTCCGCTCCGCGACACCCTGGCCGACCTCGCCGGCGCCCGCGCGCTGCTGGCGCTGGTCGAGC
Organism: Solirubrobacterales bacterium; assembly: GCA_019240655.1. Taxonomy (GTDB): domain Bacteria; phylum Actinomycetota; class Thermoleophilia; order Solirubrobacterales; family Solirubrobacteraceae; genus Palsa-465. The sequence continues at coordinate 14,813 of JAFAXX010000076.1, read as the reverse complement.
TGCGTGGACGCGAGCGGCGCTTCGACGTGCTCGACGATGAGCGCAAGACCGTGGTCCGCCTGGCCCTGGCCGAACCGGCGGTGAACGGTCACACGCACCTGCGCGCGCGCCTGCGGATCACCCCGGTGCGCGGCTACGACAAGGAGCTGGCGCGGGTCCGCGCCACGCTCGAGGCGGATCTTGGCTTCATCGCCGCCGACCAGCCGCTCGTCGACGAGGCGGTGCGCGCCACCGGCGCGGTTCCCGGAGGGGTGTCCCCGAAGGTCGAGCTGGCGCTGCGCGGCGAGCAGCGCGCCGACGCCGCGGCGGTGGCGGTGCTCCGCCGGCTGCTCGAGGTGATGGAGGCGAACCTGGAGGGAGCGATCGCCGACCTGGACAGTGAGTTCCTGCACGACTTCCGGGTCTCGCTCCGCCGCAGCCGCTCGGTGCAGCGCGAGCTGCGGCGCGTGTTCCCGCCCGAGCCGCTGCAGCACTTCCGCGCCGAGTTCCGCTGGCTGCAGCAGGTCACCGGCGACTCCCGCGACCTCGATGTCTACGTGCTCGAGTTCGGCGACTTCCGTGAGCTGGTCCCGGAGGCGATGCGATCCGATCTCGATCCTCTGCTCGGCGTGCTCGAGGCGCGCCGGCGCGACGCCAGGCTCAAGATGGAGAAGGCGCTCCGCTCTGAGCGCGCGGTGTCGCTGCTCGGCGAGTGGCGGTCGCTCCTCGACGGGCTGGAGGCGCTCGACTCGGCCGAGCGGCCCACGGCCGCCCAGCCGATCGCCGAGGTGGCCGGAGCACGGATTCGCAAGGTCTACCGCCGGATGCGGAAGATGGGGGCGGAGATCGGACCCGACAGCCCCGCCGAGGCCTACCACGAGCTCCGCAAGAAGGGCAAGGAGCTGCGCTACCTGCTCGAGCTGTTCGGCGCGCCGCTGTATCCCGGCGAGGTGGTGAGGCCGATGATCAAGACGCTCAAGGCCCTCCAGGACGTCCTCGGGCGCCACCAGGACCGCGAGGTCCAGCGGGCCACGCTTCACGCGCTCGCCGCTGAGGTCGCGCGCCGCCGGGACGGCACCGGCGCGGTGATGGCGATGGGCGCGCTCGTCGGGCGACTGGCTGAGGACGAGCAGGCCGCCCGGCTGCAGTTCGCCGAGCGCTTCGCCGCGTTCGCCGCCAAGGACCAGCGCCGGCTGGTGCGGGACACCTTCGCGTGAGCGTCGTCCTCGCCACCTACAACATCAAGGGTGGCGTCGGCAAGACCTCGGCCGCGGTCAACCTGTCTTACCTGGCCGCCGGCGCGGGCGCACCGACCCTGCTCTGGGACCTCGATCCACAGGGCGCCGCCACCTACCTGTTCCGTGTCCGGCCCAAAGTGCGCGGCGGCGCCCGGAAGCTCGTGGGATTGCAGAGCGAGGTCGAGGGCCTCATCAAGGGAACCGACCATCCCGGCCTCGACCTGCTCCCGGCCGACTTCTCCTACCGCCACATGGACCTCGCGCTCGACGGCTTCAAGAAGCCGACCCGCCGCCTGCACCGGGTGCTCGAGCCGCTCGAGGACGAGTACGAGTTCATCTTCCTCGACTGCCCGCCGAGCATCTCGCTGGTCTCCGAGAGCGTGTTCGAGGCCGCCGACGCGCTGCTCGTGCCGATCGTCCCGGCGACGCTGTCGGCCCGGACCTTCGCGCAGCTCGAGGCCGTCGTGGGCCGAGGGCCGCAGGTGCTGGCCTTCTTCTCGATGGTCGACGGGCGCAAGAGACTCCACCGCGCGGTGATGGAGGAGCTCCGGGCCGCCCGTGCCAACGTGCTCGATGCCGCGATTCCCACCTCGACGGACGTGGAGCGGATGGGGCTGGAGCGCGACGTCGTGGCGGCGTTCGCGCCGCGGGCATCGCCGGCGACGGCGGCCTACGCGGAGTTGTGGGCGGAGATCACGGCGCGGCTGCACCGTGGCGGCGTTTAGCGCCCCGACCGCTGCTGCCGGCGCCGGCTCAGCCGACCGCGTCGGCGCTGTCGCCGGCCGCCCGCCAGTCGGTCAGGGCTTGCAGGCAGCTGTCGATCAGCCGCTCGGTGAACGCCTTGCTGTCGTTCACGCGAGGGAAGGGCGCGTCCGGGACGGCGACCTGCAGGAACTGGCACAGCGGCTCCCAACCGTCGCCCGGCGACCAGACGAGCAGGCGGTCGGCCGGCACCGTGCGCCACACCTCTTGGTTGTAGGCGAGCATCGCCGAGCCGACGGGGTAGTGGTTGCCGTGGGCGGCCAGTAGTCCGGTTCGCTCCCACATGTCCTGCATCAGCTGGTTGTACTGACGCCAGAGGGGGTCGACGCGCTGGCGAGCATTCGAGACGTCGCGGGTGAGCGTATCGCCGTAGAGCGCGCCCCAGATCGTTTCGCGCATGCTTCGCTCCCAGCCCTCGGGCTCGCGCACGCTGAGTAGCACCTTGGCATCCGGGTAGGCCCTCATCAGCTCCCGGTAGAAGAACCCTCCAGGCCAGTCGACCGTCGCCTGATAGCCCTCGAAGACATGCTCCCAGGACACCTCCCCGACCAGGGCCCGCCGCCACACCGGGACCAGGCTGAGGTTGCCGAGGACGTTGACCATGTGGTAGCAGGGGCCAACCCCCAGCATCTCCAGCGCGATCTTCAAGGACGTCGTGGCCGTGCGCGGGACTCCGGCGCCGATGACTCTCATCCCCACCCTCCTTTCGGCGCTTCTGGACGTTCGCCTGCGAGCAGCCGCAGCACCGCCTCGACTGCCACCTCCAGCGAGAGGTCGGACCGCAGGCGCAGGTCGGGGCGGCTTGGAGGCTCGTACGGGGCGTCCACGCCGGTGAAGCCCGGCAGCTCGCCGGCCCGCGCCCGCGCGTAGTGTCCCTTGACGTCGCGCGACGCGCACAGCTCGAGCGGGGTGTCCACGAACACCTCGAAGAACGGCAGCCCGGCTTCGAGGTGTCGGTCCCGCACGGCCCGCCGCGCGGCCTCGAACGGAGAGACCAGCGCCACGACCGCCACCACGCCCGCATCCGCGAACAGCCGCGCCAGCTCGCCGACGCGGCGGATGTTGGTCTCCCGGTCGGGCGCGGTGAAGCCGAGGTCTCCGCAGATGCCGTGCCGCAGGTTGTCGCCGTCGAGAAGGTAGGCGGGCTGCCGCCGCTCGACCAGCCGCTCCTCGACGGCGGCGCCGATCGTCGATTTGCCCGATGCCGGCAGGCCGGTCAGCCAGATCGTCGCGCCGCTGGCCGCCAGCGCCCGCCACCGGCGCTCGCGCGAGAGCCCGCCGTCCTGCCAGCTCACGTTGGGACTGCAGTCCATCGTTAGACCAGCCTCGCGGATCGTACTGCTCGGCGACCGAGGCCGGCGGCGGGCCCGCTCGGCGGCGGCCGACCCTGGCTGGGAGCGGGAAACCGGCATACTCCCGCGCGGCTATGGACGAGCCGACCTATTACCGAACCGCCACCTACGAAGCCGTTCCCGAGGACGTGCACCGTGTCCTGTTGCTCTACAGCGGCGGCCTCGACACGAGCGTGATGCTCAAGTGGATCCAGGATCAGTACGCCGCCGAGGTGGTGGCGTTGACGGTGAACCTGGGCCAGCCGGGCGAGGATTACGACGTCGTCCGCGCCAAGGCGCTGCGGATCGGCGCGATCGACTGCCACGTGGTCGACGCCCGCGAGGAGTTCGCCGCGGACTACGTGCTGCCGGCGATCCGTGCCAACGGCATCTACGGCCTCGGCTACCCGCTGTTCACCGCGCTGGGACGGCCGCTGATCGCCAAGCTCGCAGTCGATTACGCGCGACGCACGGGATGCGACACGATCGCGCACGGTTGCACCGGCAAGGGCAACGACCAGGTGCGTATCGAGGCCACGATCGCGACGCTCGCCCCCGAGCTCAAGGTGATCGCGCCGGTGCGCGGATGGCGGATGGGACGGGAGGAGGAGGTCGCCTACGCGCGGGAGCACGGCATCCCGGTCAAGGGCGGCACCGAGTCGGCCCCGTACTCGATCGACGACAACCTGTGGGGTCGATCGAGCGAGGGCCGCTGGATCGAGGAGCTCGAGCATGCTCCGGAGCCTGACGTGTTCGAGCTCGTCACCCGCCCCGAGGAGGCCCCCGACCAACCGGAGACGGTGACGGTCGAGTTCGAACATGGGGTGCCGGTGGCACTGAACGGAGAGCGCCTCGCCCTCGTCGAGCTGCTCGAACGGGCCGGGGAGATCGGCGCTCGCCACGGGGTCGGGATCGTCGATCACATCGAGGACCGCATCGTTGGCCTCAAGGTCCGCGACATCTACGAGGTCCCCGCCGCCGCGATCCTGCTCCTCGCCCATCAGGAGCTCGAGAAACTCGTCGGGACGATTCACCAGAACCAGCTGAAGCCGATGCTCGATCAGCGCTGGGCCTACCTGGTCTACGCCGGCCTGTGGTGGGAGCCGCTGCGCGCCGACCTCGACGTCTACATGGTGGCCGCCAACGCCCAGGTCACCGGCACGATCGGCGTCAAGCTCTACAAGGGCTCGGCCCGGGTGGTGACCCGCGCCTCACCGTACGCCGTCTACGACCCGCAGCTGGCGACCTTCGCCGAGTCCGGGGGCCTCTTCTCGCAGGCCGCCTCGCCCGGGTTCATCGAGCTGTGGTCGCTGCAGTCCCGGATGGCCTGGCGCGTCCGCGACGACGACGGCCGGTAGGATCTCGGGTCATGGGTTACAAGCTGCTCGGCATCGTGGTCTGGAAGGGCGGCAAGTGGTACCTGCGCCGGCGATTTCCCGGCATGCCGCGCAAGCTCGCGATCGCGGGGGCGGCCGGCGCCGTGCTGGCCGGCGCCGCGGCCGCTGCGGTGGCCGCACAGCGCGCCGGCTCGGATCCCGCTGCTGCTGCCGCCGCCTGAGTTCGCTCGCCGCCGCGCGAAGCCGGCAGCCGCGCGCGCCGCCGCCTGAGGTTCGCTCGCCGCCGCGCGAAGCCGGCCCCCGCGGGGCACACCGCGCGCCGAGCGGACGATCGTGGCCGCGGCCGCCTCAGGCGTCCGCCGCGGCGCCTATGCTCGGGACCCTGCCGATGAGCTCCTCCTGCGCCCACCTCCATGTCCACTCCGAGTATTCGCTGCTTGACGGGGCGGGCAAGATTGACGCGCTCGCCGAGCGAGCGGCCGCGTTCGAGCAGCCCGCCCTCGGGCTGACCGATCACGGCGTCATGAACGGCGCGGTGGAGCTGTCCTCCGCCTGCCGCAAGCACGGCATCAAGCCGATCCTGGGGTGCGAGGTCTACGTGGTCGACGATCACCGCCGGCGCGGGCCCGGCCGACTGGACCGCTACCACCTGACCCTGCTGGCGGCCAGCCCGACCGGCTACCGCAACTTGACCAAGCTGTCCTCGGCCGGCTTCCTCGAGGGCTATCAGCGCGGCAAACCGTCGGTCGACCTGGAACAGATCGCCGCCCACGCCGACGGCGTGATCGCGCTCACCGGCTGCCTGCAGTCGAAGTTCTGCCAGGCACTGCTGGACGGGCGCACCGAGCTCGCCCGCGAGCACGCGGACCAGCTGATCGGCGCGTTCGGGGCTGAGAACGTCTACTTCGAAGTTCAGAAGAACGGCCTGGCCGCGCAGGAGCAGGCCAACGAGGGAATCGTCCGGATCGCCCGTGAGCTCGGCCGGCCGCTGGTCGGCACCGGCGACGTCCACTACCTGCGCCGCGAGGACTACCACCACCACGCCGCCCTTCTGTGCGTGCAGACCAAGTCGACGCTCAGCCAGCCGAAGATCAGCTTCGAGACCAACGAGTTCTATCTGCGGTCGACCGCGGAGATGGCGCAGGCGTTCGCCGAGTGGCCCGAGGCGATCGCCGCCACCTTGGAGATCGCCGAGCGCTGCGACGTGGAGGTCGAGCTTGGCCGCCAGCTGATCCCGCGCTATCCGACGCCCCAGGGCGAGAGCGAGGGCGACTACCTGCGCGCACTCGTGCTCGACGGGCTTCGTTACCGCTACGGGGACCCCCCGCCGGCCGAGGCGGTCGAGCGCGCCGACTACGAGCTCGGGGTGATCGAGCGGATGGGCTTCAGCGGCTACTTCCTGATCGTCTGGGACTTCGTCAAGTACGCCAAGGACTCCGGGATCGCGGTCGGACCGGGCCGTGGCTCGGCGGCCGGCTCGCTGGTGGCCTACGCGCTGCGGATCACCGACGTCGATCCGCTGCGCTACGGCCTGCTGTTCGAGCGCTTCCTGAATCCCGAGCGGGTTTCGATGCCCGATATCGACATCGACTTCTCGGTGCGCGGCCGTGAACGGGTGATCCGCTACGTGACCGACAAGTACGGCAAGGAGTCGGTGGCACAGATCGTCACCTTCGGCAAGATGTTCCCGCGCGCGGCGACGCGTGACGCGGCCCGGGTGCTCGGCCACGACTACGGGGTCGGAGACCGCCTCGCCAAGCTGATCCCGGACCCGATCATGGGTCGGCCGCCCAGCTTCGAGGAATGCCTGAAGCTCGGCCAGCCGCTCCGGGCCGAGGTCGACCGCGACCCCGTCGCGCGCCAGATCGTCGAGGTCGCCCAAGGCCTCGAGGGAATCGTCCGCAACTCCTCGATCCACGCCGCGGCGGTGGTGATTGCCGACCGGCCGCTGACCGACATCGTGCCGCTGCAGATCGCCGACGCCGGCAGCGACGAGAACGGCGAGCGCGTGTTCCGGATCGTCACGCAGTTCACGATGAAGCCGATCGAGCAGCTCGGGCTGCTGAAGATGGACTTCCTCGGCCTGCGCAACCTCGACGTGATCGAGGACGCACTCGACATCGTCGAGCGCTCCACCGGCGAGCGGCCGGACATGGCCACCCTTCCGCTCGACCACGCGCCGACCTACGAGATGCTGGCCCGGGGCGACTCGATCGGTGTGTTCCAGTTCGAGTCCGACGGCATGCGCGAGGCGCTCAAGAAGGTCCGCCCGACCGAGTTCGACGACCTGGTGGCGCTGAACGCGCTCTACCGGCCGGGCGCGATGGATCAGATTCCCACCTATGCCCGCGGCAAGCACAACCCCAACTCGATCTCCTATCCGGACGAGCGGCTGCGAGCGATCCTCGAGGCCACCAAGGGCGTGATCCTCTATCAGGAGCAGGCGATGCAGATCGCCAAGGAGCTGGCCGGCTTCAGCGGCGCCAAGGCGGACGACCTGCGCAAGGCGATCGGCAAGAAGAACCGTGAGGCGATGGCGAAGCTGAAGCCCGAGTTCACCGCCGGCTGTCGGGCGTCCGGGACCAACGAGTCGGTGATCGAGTGGTTGTGGGCGACGAACGAGAAGTCAGCCGACTACAGCTTCAACCGCTCCCACGCCGCGTGCTATGCGCTCATCTCCTACCGGACCGCTTGGCTGCGTGCCAACTACCCGGCCGAGTACATGGCCGCCCTCATCTCCTCGGTGATGGACACCAAGGACAAGGTGCCGTTCTTCGTCTCGCAGGCCGAACAGATGGGGATCTCGATCCTGCCTCCAGACGTGAACCTCTCCGATCACGAGTTCGTCGTCGTCGAGCGCAACATCCGCTTTGGGCTCGACGCGGTCAAGGGAGTCGGCTATCAGGCGGTCGAGGCGATCAAGCGCGCCCGCGGGGACGGTGGACCTTTCCGCGATCTGTGGAACTTCTGCGCCCGCGTCGACTGCCGCGCGGTGAACAGGAAGGCGATCGAGGCGCTGATCAAATGCGGCGCCTTTGGCTCGACGGGAGCCACCCGCAAGGGCATGCTCGAGGTCCTCGAGCAGGCGCAGGCGGCCGGTCAGAAAAGCCAGCAGGATGCGCTGATCGGGCAGGGATCGATCTTCGACGGGCTCGATTTCGGCGGCGGCGGCGGCGGAGCGACGCCCGCGTTCGCCAAGCCCAGCCACGCGGCGATTCCGACCGTCGAATTCGACCGCAACGGGCTGCTGGCAGCCGAAAAGGAGTCGATTGGGTTGTTCATCTCGGCCCACCCGCTCAAGGAGATCGGCGCCGCGCTACGGGCTAAGGTGGACGCCTCGCTCGCCGAGCTCTCGGGTCGGCGCGACGGCGACTGGGTGACGGTGGGCGGCATGATCACCCAGGCCAAGAAGCTCCGCACGAAGAAGGGCGATCCGATGATGTTCGCCAGCCTCGACGACCTCGAGGCGTCGATCGAGGTGATCGTCTTCGGCAATGCGCTCGGCGCGAACGAAGAAGCGCTGGCCGCCGACTCGATCGTCATCGTCCGCGGCCGGGTGGATCACAAGGATCGGGAGAAGACCTGCATCGTCGCGCAGCAGGTCGAGCGCTTCGACCCCACCCCGGAGGAGGTGCAGGCGGCGCGGGAGAGCGCGGCCACGCTGACGCTGGCGCCGAGCGTGCTGCGCCTTCGACTCGACGCCGCCGCGCTGCCGGCCTCAGCGCTCGGCGAGCTGAAGGACCTTCTCGCCGGCTTCCCTGGGGAGTCGGAGGTGGTGATCGAGCTCAGCACGTCGATCGGCTCACGCCGGCTGAGGCTCGGGCCCGGCTTCCGCGTCTCCCGGAGCGCCGCGCTGCACGCCGAGCTCGACGCCCTGCTCGGCGTTGCGATGCTGGGTGAGACTGAGGACGCCACAGCCCGCGCCGGCGTGGCGTAGCCGGGTCGGAGCATGCTGCAGGCGGGGCGCGCCGGCGTGGCGTAGCCGGGTCGGAGCATGCTGCAGGCGGGACCTCGACACGTGACTGTTTCCTTCTGACATCCTCGCTCGACCACGAGGACGCACGGCTCTACCAGTGATTCATTGATGGCTCGCGCGAGCGCCGGGTAGAAGATTCGGGTCAGGAGGGAAGATCACGCGCGAACACGCGATTAGAGACGCGATACGAGAAGCCGCGCGCGCGACCATGGTCGGGTCGGCGGAGGTTGAGCTGGATCTGCGGTTCGATCTAGCCGACCTACCGCCGTATGAGCCCGGTCGCGGCTCCCTGCGCGGAAGAGTCGACTTCGACGCGGGCAGATGCTTTCTCGCCGGACCAGGCGAGCGGTGGATTCTGGATGGAGCGGACGAATACCAGTTCCGCGACGGGCGCTGGATCCTCAGCAAAGGCACCCCGGGAACACAACCCACGACGAATCCGGCGTGGCTGCTGGGGTTGCTGGCACGCGACGACGCGGTGACGTCCGTGGTTGAGACCGAGGACGGTGAGATTGTGACGAACCTGGACGGTGACGTCGCCGGCCGATCGGCGTCAGCCGGCATCTGGCCGGAGTGGAGGATGGTCGTCCGACTCCGTCTCGAAAGCGGCCGGATCACGAGGATGGTGTTGGACACCCACGATGCGACGAGCCCACAACCGCAAATCTCCGAGGTGTTCCAACTGTCGTCGCGAGATTCGCTCGCACCGGTCGAGCTCCCGTCGCCGGAGTCGGTAGTACTCGGCGAGGAGTACATCGAGACGCACTGGATCGGGAGCTCAAGGATGAAGAGTCTTGAGCCCTGAGCTGAATCCGAGCAAGCCGCCGGTGCATTCGCCGGCCGCCCTCCGCCAGGGCTGACCCGGCCGCGCGCGGCTTGCGGTTATCCGACACTATCCGGCGGATGCAGCCAGACGAGCTCTATGGCCTGCCGCTTGACCGCTTCATCGCCGAGCGGGCCGCGCTGGCCAAGGCGCTGCGCGCGGCCGGAGACCGACCCGAGGCGGCCCGCGTGGCCAAGCTGCGCAAGCCGTCGGTCGCCGCCTGGGCGGTCAACCAGCTCGTTCGCACGCAGGCGCAGGCGACGCACGAGCTGTTCGAAGCCGGCGACTCGCTGCGCCGGGCCCAGGAGGATTTGCTTGCCGGGCGGGGTGACGCCCGGACGCTGCGAGAGGCGGGGGAGCGGGAGCGCCGCGCGGTCGACGAGCTGACCACTGCGGCACGAGGCTTGCTCAGCTCGGACGGGCACGAGCTGGCCGAAGCTACGCTCGCGCGGGTCGCCTCCACGCTTCACGCCGCGGCGTTCGACGAGGACGCCCGCCGGCAAGTAGGGGACGGTTGCCTCGAGCGGGAGCTTCGGCACGTCGGCCTCGGCGATGCCGGTATTCCGGCCACCCGCGGAGCCCCGGCGCCGGCCGCTAGCGAAGCCCCGGCACCGGAATCCCACCGAGCCGCGACACCCGCCACCGACGAAGCCGCGACACCCGCCACCGACGAAGCCGCGCCACCCGCTGCCCCCGAGGCCGCGGCTTCGCCCACCGGCCGTGCGCGCGCCGAACGCCGCCGCGCCGGCGGCGATTTGGCCGCCGCTCGCCGGAGCGAGGCCAGTGCGCGCCGCCGCCTTCAGAACGCCGCCCGTGCGCTCGCGCGGGCGCAGGAGGCGCGCGACCGCGCGGCGGACGCCCTCAGGCGCGCCGAGGACGCCCTTTCCGCAGCCCGCGCGCACGCCGACGAGACAGCTGACGCCCACCAGCGCTCGCAGGACGCGCTCGAGGGCCGTAGCGCAGATCGGCGACCGTGAACAGGAACCGGCAGCCCGCGCCGATCCTGCCCGATCGGCAACCGTGAGCTTCAGCGTGCTCGCACGGCTGGTATACCTGTCACGGTGGAGCCGCGAGGCGATGAGACACGGCCAGCGGCGAACGCCACCGGGCGCGCGTCGGCAGACGGTGTGCCGGGACCCGCGTCGGCGCAGAGCCACCCGGACGGGAGCGCCCGGGCCCGGAGCGTCCCGGCGGTGGTCGCCCGAGAGCTGACCCGCCGTTATGGCGAGGGACCCACCGCGGTCGAAGCCCTTCGTGGCGTCTCGCTCGAGGTGACGCCGGGCGAGCTCGTGGCGATCATGGGGCCGTCCGGCTCGGGCAAGTCGACTCTGATGCACTCGCTGGCCGGGCTCGACCGGCCGACCACCGGGACGGTGGACATCGCCGGCACCGAGATCACCTCGCTGAGCGACGCCAAGCTGACGCTCCTGCGCCGCAAGCACATCGGATTCGTCTTTCAGTTCTTCAATCTGCTGCCGATGCTGACCGCCGAGGAGAACGTGCTCCTGCCCGAGACGATCGCCGGCACCCGGCCCGACCGTGCGTGGCTGGACGACCTCCTCACCAGGACGGGGATCGCCGACCGTCGCTCGCACCGACCGTCCGAGCTGTCGGGCGGCCAGCAACAGCGGGTGGCCATCGCGCGGGCGTTGGTCACCCGCCCGACGATCGTGTTAGCCGATGAGCCCACCGGCAACCTCGACTCCAAGACCGGCGGCGAGATCCTCGACCTCATGCGCGCGTCGGCCGACGACTTCGGCCAGACGATCGTGATGGTCACCCACGAGGCGCGGGCCGCCTCGATCGCCGACCGCATCCTGTTCCTCGCCGACGGGCTGATCGTCAAGCAGCTGACCGAGGCGACCTCGGCGGAGGTGCTCGACGTCATGGCCACGCTGCAGTCGTGATCCGCGTAGCGCTGAAGGGACTGCTGGGCCGCAAGCTGCGCGCGGCGCTCACCGCGATCGCGATCGTGCTCGGCGTGGCGATGATCAGCGGCACGTTCGTGCTCACCGACACGATCAAGGCCGCGTTCTCCAGCGTGTTCACCCAGGCGTACAAGAACGCCGATGCGGTCATCACCGGAAAGAGCGCGATCGGCAACAACAACAACAACGGCAACGGCCCCGGGACGCCCTCGCTGCCGGGGTCGCTGCTCGCGCGGGTGCAAGCACTTCCTCAGGTCTCGCTGGCCGCTGGTGCAATCAACGACCAGGCCCAACTGGTCGGCCACGACGGCAAGGTGATCTCGCGCGCATCCCCGGGGCTGGCATTCAGTCACACCGACGTGGGGCAGCACTTCAGCCCGCTCAGCTTGACCAGCGGCACCTGGCCGAGTGCCCCCGGCGACGTCGATATCGATGCCGCCACGGCGACTAAGAACGGCTTTGCGGTGGGCCAGGAGATCGGCGTCATCGCCCGAGGGCCGGTGGAACGGTTCCGAATCGTCGGCACGGTCAAGTTTGCCGGGGTGTCCTCACTGGGCGGCGCGACCCTGGCCATCTTCACCCTGCCGACCGCTCAGCGGCTGTTTCACAAGCAGGGGCGCTACGACGAGATCGACGTCGCCGCCAAGCGGGGCGTCGCCCCGGCCGCGCTCGTCTCCGCGATCCGGCCGCTGTTGCCCGCGGACGGTCAGGTCAGGACGGGTCAGGCCCAGGCGCAGCAGGCGACCAAGGACACCAGCGGCTTCCTCAACATCATCCAGGACTTCCTGCTCGCGTTCGGGGGGATCGCGCTGTTCGTCGGCAGCTTCGTGATCGCCAACACGCTGTCGATCACGATCGCGCAGCGAACCCGCGAACTCGCCACGCTCCGAACCCTGGGTGCCACGCGGCGGCAGGTCCGCCGGTCGGTGATGCTCGAGGCGCTGGTGATCGGGACGGCGGCCTCGGTGGTCGGACTGTTCCTCGGCCTCGGCCTGGCGCGGGCGCTCAACGCGCTGTTCGTCTCGTTCGGGATCGACCTGCCGCAGACCGGCGCGGTGTTCAAGGGACGAACGATCGTCATCTCGCTCGTGGTCGGGATCCTCATCACCATGCTGGCGGCACTGCGTCCAGCCCTTCGCTCAACCCGCGTACCGCCAATCGCCGCGGTACGGGAGGGGGCGTTGCTGCCCCCGTCACGGTTCGCCCGCTTCGGCCTGAGCGGCGGCCTGGCCACGATCGCCGCCTCGGTCGCCCTGCTGCTGATCGGACTGCTGGCCGGTGGGCTCTCGACCGGCATCCGGCTGCTCGCCGTCGGCGTCGGGGCGCTCGCCCTGTTCGGCGGCGTGGCGATGCTGGCGCCGACGCTCGTGCCGCCGCTGGTCGGCGTGCTCGGGCGGCCGTCGCGCCGCCTCGGCGGCGCCGCCGGAGGGCTCGCGCAGGGCAACGCGGCGCGCAACCCGGCCCGCACCGCTTCCACCGCCTCGGCGCTGATGATCGGACTTGCGCTCGTGACGCTCGTCGGCGTGCTCGCCGCCGGTCTGCGCTCGCGCTTCGAGGACTCGGTCAACAAGGTGTTCGTCGCCGACTACGCGATCACCGCCACGAACAACTTCTCTCCGATCAGCGTGGCCTCGGCCGAAGCCGTCCGCCGCGTGCCCGGAGTCAACGTAGTCGCCGGCGTGCGCGCCGGCAGCGCACGGGTGCTCGGCTCGACGACCAACCTCACCGCACCCGAGCCCGGGGCCAGCCGGGTGATCTCGGTCGACTGGACGGCTGGCAACCGCCAGACACCCGAGCGGCTCGGCGCCCGCGGCGCCTTCGTCTCCAAGGACTACGCCGACGCCCAGCATCTGCGCGTCGGCTCGTCGGTCACGATCGAGACGCCCAGCGGCGCCGTCCTTCATCAGACGGTCATCGGTATCGCAAACCCGCCGAAGGGCGGGTCGCCCTACGGTAGCGTCGCGATCTCGTCCGCGACGTTCGACGCCGCGTACCCGAACCCGCAGAACCTGTATACGTTCATCGACATGCAGGGCGGCGTCAGCCCGGCCAACACCCAAGCCCTGACGGCCGCCCTGAGTGGTTTTCCGGACGCCAAGCTCCAGACCAAGGCGCAGTTCACCCGCAATCAGGAGCAAGGCCTGAACAGCCTGCTCAACCTGCTCTACGTGCTCCTCTCGCTCTCGATCGTGGTCAGCCTGTTCGGCATCGTCAACACGCTCGTGCTGACCGTGTTCGAGCGGACCCGCGAGCTCGGAATGCTCCGGGCGGTGGGGATGAGCCGGCGGCAGGTGCGGCGGATGATCCGCCACGAGAGCGTCATCACCTCGCTGCTGGGCGCCGCGCTCGGGATTCCCGTCGGCGTCGTCTTGGCCCTGCTCGTCGGTGCCGCGATCAAGTACCCGGCGTTCACGATCCCGGTGGGTACGCTGGTCGTGTTCGTGGTCGCGGCGATCTTCGTCGGTGTCGTCGCCGCGATTCTGCCCGCGCGGCGGGCGGGTAGGTTGAACGTGCTCGAGGCCCTCCAATACGAGTAGCGTCACCGCGGGGCTCGCGAGTACGCGGCATGCTCGAGCGGATCCGCGGGTCTACAGCCGCAGCCAGGGTCCGTGCCAGCCGCCGTATCCGGCCACCAGGCGCTCGGCAGCCGGCGGACCCCACGACCCGGGCTCGTACGCGTGCACCGGCGGCGGATTGTCGAGCAGCGGCTGCACGACCCGCCAGGTCTCCTCGACGCTGTCCTGACGCGTGAAGTGGGTGCTGTCTCCGACCAGCGCCGCGTGCAACAGGACCTCGTAGGGCGTCGGGCCCTCACCGCCCTCCTGCGCGAACTCCATGTCGAGCTCTATCTCGGCCGGCCCCTGCCGGTCGGCGCGATGCGCGTCGAGGATCATCCGGATTCCGGTGCCGGGGTCGATCTTGAACACGATCTGGCTCGGCGGCGGCGCCCGGTGCGTGCGGGAGAGGAAGTGCACCCGCGGGGGATGCTTGAACACCAGGCGTAGCTCGGTCTGCCGCGCGGCGAGGCGCTTGCCCGAGCGGATGAAGAACGGCACCCCCTGCCAGCGCCAGTTGTCCACGTCGACGCGCAGGGCGGCGTATGTCTCGGTGCCCGAGTCGGCTGCCACCCCGGGGATCTCGCGGTAGCCGTCGTACTGGCCGCGCACGTAGTGTCCCGGGTCGGCGCTCGGCATCGCGCGGAAGACCGAGTTCTTGGCGTCCTTGAGGATGTCGGGATCCGCGCCCGCCGGCGGTTCCATCGCCGCCGCCGCCAGCAGCTGCATCAGGTGGTTGACCACCACGTCGCGCAGCGTGCCCACCGGATCGTAGAAGTGCCCGCGGTCCTCCACGCCGAAGTTCTCGGTCATCGAGATCTGCACGCAGGCGACGTGGTTGCGGTTCCACACCGGCTCGAGCATCGTGTTGGCGAAGCGGAGGT
>JAFAXX010000119.1 GCA_019240655.1 Solirubrobacterales bacterium | reverse complement strand
GCCCGACGTCTTCACGCGGCCCGAGGCGGCTCCCGGCGCCTTCCGGGCGCCGCGCCCCGCCGGCGGCCCAGTGCTGCGCGTGGTCGGTGTCGGCGGCGCGGGCGTCAACGCGGTCAACCGCATGGTCGAGGCCGAGATCGAGGGCGTCGAGTTCCTCGCCATCAACACCGACCTGCAATCTCTCCAGCAGTGCGCCGCCCAGCAGACGCTGCACATCGGCGAGGGGATCACCCGGGGGCTCGGCTCGGGCTCTGACCCGGAGCTGGGGCGTCAGGCCGCCCGCGAGGAGTACGACCGGATCAAGGCCATGCTCCGCGGCTCGGACATGGTGTTCATCGCCGCCGGGGCGGGCGGCGGGACCGGCACCGGAGCGGCGCCGGTGGTCGCCCAGATCGCCCGCGAGCTCGGCGCGCTGACCGTCGGGATCATCACTCGCCCGTTCGCGTTCGAGGGCTCGCGCCGCCGCGAGCAGGCCGAGATGGGCATCGCGCACCTCTCCGGCGAGGTCGACACGCTGATCGTGGTTCCGAACAACCGGCTGCTCTCGGTGCTCCACCGCAACACCTCGATGGTCGAGGCGTTCCGGGTCGCCGACGACGTGCTCCGGCAGGGCGTGCAGGGAATCTCCGACCTGGTCACGCTGCCCGGGCTGATCAACCTCGACTTCGCCGACGTGCGGACGATCATGTCCGACGCCGGCAACGCCCTGCTCGGGATCGGCGTGGGCACGGGGGACCGCCGGGCGATCGACGCCGCCGAGGCGGCCGTCGCCTCGCCGCTGCTCGAGACGAGCATGGAGGGGGCGCGCTCGATCCTTCTCTCCATCACCGGCGGCCGCGACCTGTCGCTGTGGGAGGTCAACGAGGCGGCCAGGGCGGTGGCCGAGGCGGCGCACCCCGACGCCAACATCATCTTCGGCGCCATGCTCGACGAGAAGCTCGAGGAAAGCGTGTGGGTCACCGTCGTCGCCACCGGCTACGGCGACTCCGGGAGCCGGCGCGCCGCCGAGCGCTCCGGCCGGAGCGAGCCCGGCTCGCCGCA
Organism: Solirubrobacterales bacterium; assembly: GCA_019240655.1. Classification (GTDB taxonomy): domain Bacteria; phylum Actinomycetota; class Thermoleophilia; order Solirubrobacterales; family Solirubrobacteraceae; genus Palsa-465. The sequence continues at coordinate 3,146 of JAFAXX010000119.1, read as the reverse complement.
GCGCCGGCCGGCGCTCAGCGAGCCGCGCGGCGAGCCGCGGGTGCGGCGCGTTCGAAGCTCGTCCGACTCGGCGTTCGATCTCGACGTCCCAGAGTTCATCCCGCGGAGCTAAGCCTTCCGTGGCCGAGCCACAGCTCGGCGTGATCGCCGCCGGCCATCCGCTCACCGCGGAGGCCGGCGCCGCGGTGCTCCGCGACGGTGGCAACGCCGTCGACGCTGCCATCGGGGCGATGCTGGTCTCGTTCGCGTGCGAGCCGCTGCTCACCGGCCTCGGCGCCGGAGGCTACATGCTCGTGGTCGCTCAGGACAGCAAGCCGGTGCTCCTCGACTTCTTCGTCGAAGCTCCCGGCCGCGGCGCCGATCCGGCGGCGCGGGCGGAGCTGGTCCCGATCAGCGTGTCGTTCGGCGAGGCGATCCAGGTGTTCAACATCGGCGCGGCGTCGGTGGGGACGTACGGCATGGCGGCCGGCGTGTGCGAGGCCTCCGGCCGCTTCGGCCGCGTGCCGGTCTCGGCGCTGGCCGCTCCCGCCGCCCGGCTCGCCCGGACCGGTGTCGAGCTCAACGCCTCGCAGGCCTACGTGGCCGAGATCCTCGCCGGGATCGTCACCTCGACGCCGGAATGCGCGGCGCTGTACGCGCCGCACGGGGTGCTGCTCGGGCCGGGGGAGCAGCTTCGCCAGCCCGAGCTCGCCGACGCGCTCGAGCGGCTCGGCGCCGAGGGGGCCGCCCCGTTCTACACCGGCGACATCGCGGCGGGCATCGTCGAGTGGGTCTCGGGCAGGGGCGGGATGCTGACCGCCGCCGACCTGTCCGGCTATGAAGTCGCCGAGCGGGCCCCGATCCGGGTCGGCTACCGCGACCGCGAGGTGCTGACCAATCCGCCGCCGTCGGCCGGGGGAATCCTGATCGCGCACGCCCTGTCCCTGCTCGACGCCGGTCGTGCCGGCGCCGCCGGCGACGGGACCCCGGACATCGAGCGGATCGTCGAGGCGATGGAGCGCACCCAGGCCGAGCGCACGCCGGAGTTTCTCGAGGGCCTGGGCGATCCCGGCTTCGTCGAGCGCTTCCTGCACCGCTGCGGCGGGCGGCTCGGGTCGACCACCCACATCGCCGTGCTCGATTGCGAGGGCTGGGCCTGCTCGGTCACGTGCTCGAACGGCTCCTGCTCGGGGATCATCGTTCCCGGCACCGGCGTTCACCTCAACAACATGCTCGGCGAGCAGGATCTGAACCCACTCGGCTTTCACCGCTTCCCGCCGGGGCGCCGCCTGCCGAGCATGATGGCCCCGACGGTGGTCCTGCGCGAAGGCGTGCCAGAGCTGGTCCTCGGGAGCGCAGGCTCCAACCGGATCCGCTCCGCCATCCTGCAGACGGTGCTGCGAGTGGTCGACGAAGGCATGCGCGCCCCGGACGCCGTGGAGGCGCCACGGGTGCACTTCGAGGACGGCATCGTCTACGCCGAGCCGGGGATCGATACGCGGGCGCTCGAAGCCGCCGGTCGGGCGATCGGCCGTTTCCGCGGGCGCAACCTGTTCTTCGGGGGCGTCCAGGCCGTCGAGCGTGACCGGGACGGCCGCTTCTGGGGCGGTGGGGATCCGCGCCGCGGCGGCTCGGCGGTCGTGGTGCGGGCGGCTTGAGGCCCCTGGCCGCCGTGCTCGCGATCGCCGCCGGCTGCGCCGGCTGTGGCCTTTCCGTGCAGGCGCCCGACCTGTTCCTGATCACGCGGACAGGCGCCGGAGGCCGGCTGACGCTGCTGGTCAACGACGGCGGCACGGTACGCTGCAACGGCGGCGCCAGCAAGTCGCTGCCCGACCCGTTGCTTCTCCAGGCGCGCGACCTCGCCAACACCCTCGACAACGACGCCAAGGCGAAGCGGCGCTTTCCCGCCATGGGCCCGGCCATCTACCACTACACGATCAAGTTGCAGGACGGCACCATCTCGTTTCCCGACACCGCCGCCCAGGCGCACTCCGAGCTCGCTCAGGCCGAGCTTCTGACCTTGCAGATCGCCGAGGGCCCGTGCGGGCTGAGCAGCCGATGAGCCGACTGCCATCGCATGCTTAGGGTCCCGTTACCCGGATCGGTACCGTCGCCCCCGTGCTCCCCATCGCCAGCAGCCTGATCACCACCTTCCAGGCCATCGTCCTCGGAGCGCTTCAGGGCGTTTCCGAGCTCTTCCCGATCTCGAGCCTCGGACACACGGTGATCTTCCCGAACCTGTTCGGCTGGGGAAACATCGTCAAGTGGCAGTCCCAGCCCGAGTCGCCGTGGCTCGCCTTCATCGTGATGCTGCATGTCGGCAGCGCGGTCGGCCTGCTGATCTACTTCTGGCGCGACTGGGTGGAGATCGTCAAGGCGTTCTTCGCCACGCTTGGCAAGCGCCGCGTGGAGACCTCGACCGAGCGGCTCGCATGGCTGATCATCTGCGCCAGCATCCCGACCGGGATCCTGGGGATCGCGCTCGAGCACGTGGCGCGCGTGGCGACCGCCACGCCCGAGATCGCGTCGGTCTTTCTGGTGGTCAACGGCCTCGTGTTGTTCACGGCCCAGCGGCTCGCGACTCGACAGGAAGTGCGCAGTCTCGCCCGCCGCGAGGGCGCCAAACGCGACGGCGGGCGCGTGCTGGAGACGCTCGAGTACCGCGAGGCGGCCGGGCTCGGCGTCGCGCAGTCGGGCGGGCTGATCGCCGGCATCAGCCGTGACGGCATGGTGATGGCCGCCGGCCTGGCGCGCGGGCTCGACAACGCCGACGCCGCCAGGTTCAGCTTCCTGCTGGCCACGCCGATCATCCTGGCCGCCGGCCTATACAAGCTTCCGGACCTGACGGGATCGAACGGAAACGGCGTCAGGGGGTACGCGCTGCTGGCCGCCGTCGCGGCCGCGGTCGCGGCCGTGTTCACGGTCCACTTCCTGTCGCGCTACTTCAAGCGCGGCAATTTGATCCCGTTCGCCGTCTACTGCGTGGTTTTCGGGCTGGCGATGGTGATCTACAACGCGTAGTAGTCGGATCAACTAGGCGCCGAAGCGCACCTTGCCGTTGGAGCGCGCGCGCTCCTGGGCTTTGTCCACCAGGTCGAGACGCTTCATCGCCGCGCGGAAAAGGCGCGTGACCAGGCGCAGGCGGGCGTTTTCGGAGCGCTGGTCAA